>JACQQT010000038.1 GCA_016206815.1 Candidatus Omnitrophota bacterium
TCGAACAGAATGACCTGTTGAATCCGGTGGTTTTTCGCAATAATCGAATCAATTCGCGCCAACTGATCCCGGGTTGAAATGAAAAGCGTTTTTGTTTCGCAATGCGCTAAAATGCGCTCGATTTCCGGAAGTGAAGCGGTGGGATAAATCGGGATCACAACCGCTCCGAGGGATAAAATCCCAAGATCGGCAAAGGCCCACTCGGGACGATTTTCGGAAAGGAGTCCGATCGAATCCCCCTTACGAATCCCGGCTTTTTTCAGGGATAACGCAATCTGAATGACAGAATCTCGAAAAGCGCCCCACGTAATATCGTGGTATTTCCCGGTTTTCTTAAAGCGCAGCGCAGGTTGTTCCGGCTGGTGTTTCGCTTGCTTCAGAAGAAGGTCGACTAGGTTCCGTTCGTCCACGGACAGATCATGAACTCTTGGAGGATGCTTTGATGGGAGCAGCTTGCGCCGATTGAATCATGCGCGTGTTCTGAATCTGACGCAATTTTTCCTGTGTCTCGCGCGTTTGCTCGGAGATCAGCCTCAATTTCTCTAATTTCACCACCTCTTCCGGATCCAATTGAGTTTTGGTTTGGATCGGGCGAGGCGGTACGGTAATCTCTTGCAATATCCGCTCGTGAATCTGCGCTCGCTGTAAAATGCTTTGCATCTCAGTTCGGTTGTTTTTTACCTGACTCTGGAGCTGCCTGGTTCGATTGATAATTTCTCGCAAATCTTTCTGAATCCTATTAATTTCAGCTGGATTAACTTGAGAATATGCCTTCACCGAAAGAGCAGTCTGGGGGGACGTTTGCGAACTTACTTTTTGACTTGGAGCCTTTTCCTCTTCTTTCTTCTCCTCCTTTGCCGCCCGCCCCTCCCACCACGCACCGGTCGACATCAAAGCAAAAAGGACCACCGAAATCAGAACAAAGAAGCTTGTCTTTCCTTCATTTTCCATCGCACGATTTAATTTTCTAAGTTGTTTCATATCAAAAGCTTATCGAAGCTTACCATAGCGGTGAGCCGATGTCAAACGGATGTTGGGTTCAGGCACCTTCTTCGACCAGCCGCCTGATTTCCGAAAGTTGCTCTAACGTCTTTTCTTCCCCCCGCCGAATGAATTTTTCAGTGGAATAAAATTCAGCCCAATGGGAATCCGATAAGACCGGATGAATCACGATATCCGCACCCGCTGAAGCCGATTCCGCCATCCCATATTCTAAAAATTGAATGGTATTCATGAGAACGTTAAAAATATTCGTCGTAAATCGTTTTTCAAACCAGCGTAAAATCCAAAACCAAATTCGAGCAACCCTCCCCTTTTTTTTGATTTCCTCCGCCCATTGTGCCTTTTGCGTTTCATAATACTCCTGCCGCTGGATATGGTCCTCAGCGGCCGACAAAACGTTAACGGCGATGATCTTCTTAACCCCGTATCGGCTGAGCACCTTCACCGGCAGCGGATCCACCACACCGCCGTCAATCAAATACTGGCCCTGATACTTGACCGCACGAAAAATCCCCGGAATGGAAATGCTGGCACGAATCGCATCCACCACATCCCCTTCGTCAAAAATAACTTCCTCACCCGTAAATAAATTGGAGGCCACAATTTTAACGGGAATATTCAGCATGCGGAATGTTTTCCGGTCCAAAAAACTTCTCACATAACGAACGATCTGATCTCCTTTAAAAAACCCGCGATGCGGGAATGAAAGATCCCGAAACCCAATCAACTTAAAAAACGTCGATTTCCGGTCCAGTTCTTTAGAAACTTGCTCCAACTCGTGGCTGTCCATACCGCTCGCCCACATCGCCCCTACCAACGCGCCGATGGATGATCCCGCGATGATATCCACCGGAATCTTCTCACGTTCCAGAACGCGCAGGACGCCGATATGGGCAAAACCAAAAGCCGCACCGCTCCCTAAAACAAGCCCTACCAATTTCCCGGTCAGTTCTCTCGCCAAAAACCGGATCGTCCTCGCATAGGAAGTTTCAGGATTTCCTATCGCAAAAGAAAAAGAATCTGTTTTTCGTTCTGCGTGCAACGCTTTTTCGTACGGCAAAACGCTAAAGACAGAAAAAACGGCATCGCCTCTTGAGCGCTGCCGGCGCGGGAATACTTCCCGCTTCTTTTCTTTTTGCTCGCAGAGGATCAGTCTGATCTCATCACTCGTAAAACCAAATGAGGTTTCAAATTCCCTCAAAAATGAAAGCGCTTTTGATGAAAAGCGGTTTTCTTCCAGGAGTAAAAAATAGATCAGATCTGACTGTTGCAGGGCTTTGACCCCGAGCGCGCTAAACTCGGTCGGAAGATCGATCAGGACAAAGTCATACTGATCTGTTAAATAGCCCACCAGGGATGCCATTGCCGTATCGGCTCCGCGATCCTCCGAGGTTCCGTCCTGAACACATAAAAAATCAAACGCTTCATTCTCGCGATAAATCATCTTTTGAATGTCTTCAGCCTCCGCGGTTTGAAACTGAGCCAGCGACAGTTTGTTTTTTTCGCGATCCGGAAACTTGTTTTGAGTTTCCGATTCTAAACCCAGGAGTATCGTTTTTGATTTTCCATGCGTTGCCAGCGTTGCGGCAAGATTCCGGATGAAGATTCTCTTTTCATACTCCGCTTCATAATGGCAAAACGAGATGATTTTAGTTTTGGAGACTTCGGAACGCATGGACCCTTTGGTCAGGCGATGGCCTAGTGTCCGGCTCAAGTGGAGTGAAAGGGACGGAATCTGACTGATCAGGTTTTGGAAATCCTTTTTTTCGATCCGGAGAACCAACCCGTCATTTTTGGCTTCGATCGTCGCGCTGTGATTGCGATTAAGCAAGATTGAACTTTCGCCGAAATAATCCCCCTGTGAAAGAATGGTTAAAATCTCTCCCTTGAGACCCAGCACACGGAACCGCCCCAAGAGAATGATATAAAAAGCCTCGGCCTTCTCTCCGATCCGGTAAACGATATCCCCTCTTTTATACTCGACCCTTCGAATCTTATTCTCAATAAGCTCCAGCTCGGCGGGCCCCAAGGAAGAGAAAATCGGGATTTCGGAAACTGAGATTTTACTTTTAGGCTCTGATTTTTTCCAAAACTGAAAAAAATTGAAAGTCATTCGGAAGCCGTATCCTCTTTATGTTGAGATGCAAACAAACCCCTTTGGTGATGTATCGGCTACTTGGCGTGAATGATAAAGTGGGGACGGGAAAAAAGCGGTTGGTTATAAGAGCAGGCGCTTCAGTGCGTCCTGCCATTGCTGGATGATGTGCCGCCGGGCGCCGGAACGCATCCGGGGTTGAAATTTCTCGTAACGAATCTTGCGATCTAGGTGTTTCGGATCCAGCCAAAAACCGGAAGCAATGCCGGCAAGTTTTGCGGCACCCCAGGCGGTTAATTCGCTCATGGCTGACCTTAAAACCGGAAGGCCTAAGAAATCAGCTTGCGTCTGCATCAAATATCGATTGCGGCTTGCGCCGCCGTCTACTTTTAAAGCCGGGATCCGAACCTTGCCCTCACGCTTCATCAAATCAAACACTTCGCGAACTTGCAAAGCGATCGCATCCAGGGTTGCTTTCACAATGGCTTCGCGAGAAGTACCACGCGTAAGGCCAAACATGGCACCGCGAATTTCCGGACGCCAATAAGGAGCTCCTAGACCGGTGAAGGCCGGGATAACGGTCACATGATCATTTGCTGTTTGAGATGCTTGATGTGCCATGGCTTCCGTTTCAGCGGCCGTTTGAATCATTTTTAATCCGTCCCGCAACCATTGAATGGCAGCGCCCGCAATAAAGATGGAGCCTTCCAGCGCATAAATGGGCTCTCCTTTTGCATCGCAAGCCAACGTGGTAATGAGTCCCGAACGAGAATGAACAAAGCGCTTTCCTAAATTCAAAAGCATGAAACAACCGGTCCCATATGTATTTTTGCTGTCGCCCGCCTGATAACAACTTTGCCCGAAAAGAGCGGCCTGCTGATCACCTAAAATCGAATGAATGGGAATTCCGTCGGAAAGCGGAGGAAAATTCTTGGTGGTCCCGAAACGGCTGTTGGAGGGTTTGGCAAGCGGCAAGATGGAAGCGGGAACACGAAATAAACGGCAGAGGGCACGATCCCACGTCTTGGTCCGGATATTAAATAAAAGCGTTCTGGAAGCATTGGTGAAATCGGTGGCGTGCACCGCCTTTCCCGTCAAGTGAAACAAAAGCCAGCTGTCAATCGTACCAAAACATAAACGGCCGGATCTAGCTTTTTGTTTTAAGGAGGGGATGTAGTCAAAACACCACCGCAGCTTCGTTCCCGAAAAGTAAGGATCAAAAAAAAGGCCTGTTTTTTTCCGCAATGCAGGCTCACCTCCGGTACGCTTTAATTTTGCGCACAAACCAGCGGTTCTCCGGTCCTGCCAAACAATCGCACGGGCAACCGGTTTACCGGACAGCCGGTCCCACAAGACAATCGTCTCTCGCTGATTGGTAATTCCAATGGCATGGATTTGTCGGTTGGATATTTTTGCTTGTCGCAGCGCACGGCCGATGACAACCTTAACGGAGCTTAATATTTCCTCAGCATCATGTTCGACCCAGCCGGGCTTGGGGAAAAATTGGTGAAACTCCTGATAAGCCGAAGTGACCGCCTTGCCGGATGAATCGTAGAGAATGGCTCTCGTGCCGGTTGTGCCCTGATCAATCGCAAGGATATATTGCTTCGGCATATGTTTGCTAGCCAAGTTTACCTTTTTGACGATTTTAAACGGGTAGGGTTAAAAGCTTCTAACGGGATGCTTCGATCATCGCGTTCTCTGGTAGTGACGGACTAGGCTAATTCAGAAAGCTCTTCCGGATCTGAGAAGTCATTGACCTTTGTCTCAAGCCAGTAGTTGTAAGCGTAATCGAGAATCCTGAATTTATCGACCGGATCGATCAGCAAAAAATTCACTCCGGATTCATAACCCCGATCTTCGCTCGAGTTGGCTTTTGACCACATAATTTTCCCCGTTGATCGAACCGGTCGAACCTCATCCGGCAGTTGAATCTCTAAATCAACCAAAGTCCCTGTCTCAAGGGAACGGTCTGTGCTGACTTTGATTCCCTCGCGTGACAGATCTTTGCTCAAACCGGATGTTTCAATGACGCCCGCTTGCTGTGAACGGCACTCTACATTCATAAACGCATCGAAACGTTTAAACTTTCTGCGTTCTTTTGTCATTTTCTTCGCCTTTCTTTAGCCGACAAACTTAGTGGCCGGACCTCTCAACCACTGAGTTTCACTTCCTTTATCTTGATATCAATAAAACCGCTATTTCTATAACCTATTGATTTTAAAGGAGTAAAGGTACTTTTTTTATCGCTAAAGTAAGTATACCACATCTTCCTTGGATTGCAAGAGTGGGAGGCAAAAAAATCGCAGCCGAGATTAGGAGGATTTTGAATATTTTTGCCGCATTTCCTCAAGGGTGGATCGGATTTCTGGATTTTTAAGGAGCTCGGTAAACTCCCGGGTTAGCCATTAACTTAAAAAGATTCTTCTCCTTGACAGCCTGCTTAAATTCTTCATCCTTCATCAAAGCTTGGACCTTCGGATCCGAAAAGAATGTCTGAAAACTTTCATCGCGAGCAAGCTTTAAAAAATCATCAAAATTACCAAACATTTTCTCAGCCGGCTCCTATCGATAGTTTGTAAATTGCAGCGGGATATCCAAATTCGCGTTCTTGACGAGATGAATCACGGTCTGCAGATCGTCCTTGCTCTTGGCCGAAACGCGAATCTGATCGCTTTGGATCGAGGCCTGCGTCTTTAGCTTCAGTTCTTTGATCCGTTTGACAATATCTTTCGCTTTCTCATGTGAAATACCTTGGATCACTTCGGCCGTTTGCCGAATCAAACCGTCCAGTGCTTTTTCAGGAGTGCCGTATTGTAAAGATTTAATCGCAACCCCGCGCTTTGCCATTTTCCCTTCTAAAATTTCAGTGATATTCTTCAGTTTCAAATCGTCATCTGCCAAAATCGTTATTTTCTTCTCTTCCCGGTTAAAGAACAGATTGCTTTTACTCCCTTTAAAATCAAAGCGCGTCCGGATCTCCTTGACCGCCTGGTTGATGGCATTATCTACTTCTTGGAGATTGACTTCCGAAACGATATCAAACGAAAAATCACCTGCCATGGTGCTAATTATGCTGTCTGAGAGCTTTTGATAAAATTTGAAATCCGGGCATGATCTTGTGGATTTAAATTCAAAAATTCAATTCCCGTATCATAAGATACTTTTTTGCTGAGCGGTTCCTTGCTCCGCACCATCCACACCACCCGTCCGTCGGACTCAAACGGCGGTTGTGTTTCTTCCAGGGTGATTCGCAAGTGGACTTGAGATAATTTTTCAAGCTCCCGCGTGAGAATCACGCAGACACCGCCCAACCCCAAGTTTTGCGTTTTGGTTTTGAGCGTACCGCCAATCCGATCGTGTATCGTCACATCACATTGCGCGACGATGCGCGGGAAGTTTCGTTGATCCAAGCCGGACCAAGTCACGGAATCACCTCATTTCCGAGTCTCACAGAGACCGAATAAAGGAATCTTGAAACTGGTTGAACTCCTCTGTTTTTTTAAATTCGTCAAGAACCGAATTTGCCTTCGCGTAACTTTCTTCCCGCCCTAAGAAAACGACGTATCGCGGGATTCGCTGCTGGGGTGATAGCATCCGTTGATAGAAGGCGTCAAATTTTCTACCCATCAATTTCTGTGTTAACGCTTTGGCATCCTCTTCGCGTTGATAAATGCAGACTTGGACGGCATAGTAGTTTGGCTGAGGTGCCGTAACGGTTGAGGTTGAAGTTTGGGCCGAGGTTACCGGTGCCGGCGGCGTTATGTTCTTAAACGGCGCCACCGCAGGCGCTGAGGTCGGTTCACGTTTTACAACCGTTTGCTTTTCTTCTTGTTTGAGCTCGGTAACGACAGACGCCGAAACAACGTTTTTCTGACTTAAAGTTTCCTGCAACGCAAATTGTTTTTTTGAAAGTCTAACCGACAAAATTTGAAGCAGAACCCCCAGAGCGATGAAAGCACCAATCGCGATCGTGGCATATCCCCATGGAATTTTTTTTGCGACTCGAGACGTAGCACCCAAAACCTTAACGGAAATGTCTTTGGTCAGATGGGCGGAAGGCAATGATTTTCGTACACGGGGAATTTCAAGTTGAGGAGAAATCGCAGGTACTGTCTTCCCGCCTGCTTCAGGCGCTCCTTCGCGATGATAACGCCCGTACAAACGTTTCTGGATGTCCTTCTCATTCAGCGTTTTTGGCGAAGCTGGTTCTGATTTTTTCGAAAAAAATTTCACCATGAACCTCTTAGATTCCATGAATTTGTGTTAAGTGTCCGGCTAGAAATTAATACCGTCTCAGATTTATCTTTTGTGGGAAGACGGTACTGTACACATTCCCAATTTGAATTGTCATGCTGTACTAGGAAGACACCTTGTGCGAAGGTGCAGCGGCTGCTTCTCCCTTTAAAAATAAGGCGAACTTCAACAGCTTAATGGCACCCACCTCAAGCTTCGCCCTCGGGAGAAATCCTCTTCTTTCACATAAATGAACTGCATTTTCCATGGTCGATGTGGTTTTGAAAATGACCTCATCGTATCCGACTTCACGACAAAACTCGATCGCCCGATCCAATAATTGACTCCCGATTCGTTTTCCGCGGCAGCCGGAATCCACAAAAAAACGTCTCAGCATGGCCGTTCTTTTATCCTCCTGCTTGACGCCGATCGTGCCGACGATCTTTCCGTCTGTCACCGCTACAAAAAAAGCCTCTCCTAATTTGCCGTAAGAACTGCCGATTTCGTCCAGGTCATCCACCGGAAAGCTGGAGCTTTCTTTCGGAAACTCCTCGCCCATGATTCTCACAATCAGATTGCGGGCTGCGTTCTGATCGTTCGGATGGCACTTGCGAATGGTTAGCATGCTGAGGAATGCTGCACTTTTGCGATTACTTTGTTTTTCCTTTTTCGGGTGATGCCTTCGCCGAGGCTTTCGGGGCAGCTTCCGGCTTTGCCTGTGGAACCGCACCCGCCGCGCCGCCTTCCGTCCCCGCCGTCTCTTCCGCCTTATCCGCCTTTGCCTTCTTCACTTTGAGCTTGATCAGCTTAAGTTTGGGAAGTTTATAAACAGACTGGCGGTCATTCCACTTTTCGTTGGTCTGGAGGGTGCGAACTCTCTCATGCCGCTTTAAGACATTTCGGTGTTTCGTTCCCACAGAGGCATTTTTTAAACTTGAATGTTGTGTCATTTCCGGATCCTTTCAAGGCTATATTATACTGATCTTTTGAAATTTTTCTACGAAAAATTAGAGGGATCTAACCGGGGATGGCAGAAGCGTTTAACGAACCACCGGCCGAATATAAGCATCGGGATAGCGGCCCGTTTCACGTAATTGCTTCAGAAAATCTTTTGCTTGCCTCGTGCTCTCAAAATAATTTGCACAAACCTGAAAATACCGGCCGCTCGGGATCACAAACCCGTTGTGCCCCTTTGCCTTGAGACGGTCGATTTCCCGGCTGGCCATCTTTTCATCCACATAGGTAACCAGCTGAACGGTATACCGCTCCGAATTCGACAGATCGACCAGTGGAAAGCCTTGGGTTTGTTTTGGAACGTGGATGGTGACCTCTTGAGAAGTTTCTGCTTGAGGCGTCATCACCTTTGACTCTGCTGCCGGCTCCTGGTTCACCATTAAAACAGCTTCCATTTGACGACCCCTAACCGCTATCGGGGTTTCGGAAGCGGGAATAGTTTCCGATCGCTCGGAAACCAGGTTTTGGACCTGTTTTTCCATCGTCCGCTTTCCGCGTTCTACGCCAAAGCAGTAAACTAAAGCAACCGCTACGACACATGCAAGGCTCGCAAGCAATAATTGATCAAGTGTCAGCGTGATTTGATGGCGTCTCAGGAAGGATTTACCTTTGCCGGAATCGATAGCGTTAAAACTGTAACTTGAACCTTCTTCGCGGAACAATTCGCCTTGAACCATGCTGCCTCTGCCGTTGGATGTTTATATAATCAACGGCAGATTTCCGAAAAAATTAAATACTTTTTAATCAACAAAGCCTAAACGATCGAGCGGCCAAAAAATTAAAAACGCCCGTCCGATCAAATCGGACCTTGGCACAAAACCCCAGTTTCGGCTGTCGTTTGAATGGGCGCTATTGTCACCCAAAACGAAAAAGGTGCCCGGCGGAACCTTGATGATCGCCCCTTCTTGGCCGTAATGCCAGTCGTTTCGATTGTAATAATAGCGCCTTGCAATGACTTCAGGCTCCGTGATCGGCTTGCCGTCGACCCAAATGGCACCGTCCCGGATTTCAACTTCTTCTCCCCCGAAAGCAATGAGACGCTTCACGAAATCCAGCTTTGGATTTTCCGGATACTTAAAGACAATCACATCTCCCCGTTGAGGCGGATGAAAGCGGTAACTAATTTTATCTACAAAGATCCGGTCACCCTCCAAAAGCGTATCCCGCATGGAACCGGTCGGAATTTTATAAGGCCCTACCAAAAAAGTCCGGACGAAAACGGCGATCACTGCGGCGATCAGGAAAGGCTCGCCCCAGTCCTTCCACATGCGCTTCAGCCGCTGTTTAGGATCAGTGCGCAATGCCAGCCATTCCGTATAAAGTCGCTTGCGAAATATCATGACCACGGCCAACACAATGAAAGAACCCACTATCCACATTTGCATTAGTCCACCTGAAGAATCGACATGAACGCTTCCTGCGGCAAATCAATCTGCCCGATCCGTTTCATTTTCTTCTTTCCTTCCTTTTGTTTCTCCCATAATTTTCGTTTTCTTGTGATGTCACCGCCGTAACATTTCGCAGTCACGTTTTTGCCCAACGGCCGCAACGAATCACGGGCGATAATTTTGGAACCGACCGCCGCCTGAATCACGACTTCAAACAGCTGCCGCGGAATCACATCCTTCAGCCTTTCTACCAACGAACGCCCGCGGACATACGCCTTTTCCCGGACGGTAATAAGCGAAAGCGCATCCACCGGCTTTCCGTTAATGAGAATATCCATCCGCACCAGTTTGGAAGCCTGAAACCCGATAAATTCGTAATTGAGCGATCCATAACCGCTGGTAATGGATTTGATTTTATCATAAAAATCCAGCACGATTTCGGCAAACGGAATTTGATAGGTCAACATCGCACGAGTGGCGTCAATATATTCGGTGCTGACGTAAATTCCGCGCCGGTCCTGGCATAATTTCATGATTGCACCCAGCGACTGTGCCGGAATTAAAATTCGTGCGTCAATATACGGTTCTTCAAACGAGCGGATATGGTTCGGCGTTGGAAGCTTGGTCGGATTATCCAAAAGGAGCTCGGTCTCATCCGTCTTAATGATCCGATACACGACATTCGGTGCGGTCACCAGCAAGGTCAAATCAAATTCACGTTCAAGGCGCTCCCGAATAATGTCCATATGAAGCAGCCCCAGAAATCCCGTCCGAAAGCCAAACCCCAGTGAGGCAGAGCTTTCCGCTTCATACACAAAGGAGGAGTCGTTCAGCTTGAGCTTCGATAATGCATCCCGCAGTTGATCATAATCTTTGGCATTCACCGGATAAAGCCCGCAGAAAACCATGGGTTTGACGGGCTCGTAACCGGGCAAAGGCTCCTTTGCCGGTAATTCAGCCAGCGTGACGGTATCACCGATTCGAACGTGTGAAACGTCTTTGACGTTGGCAATCAGATAACCTACCTCGCCCACCCCAAGTTCTGAAACCGGCTTCTCGTGCGGTGTGAAAACACCGAGGATTTCAACTTCATAACTGCAACCGGTCTGCATGAATTTGATTCGATCGCCTTGCTTGACACATCCGTCTATACAACGAATATAAGTGATTACGCCTTTGTAAGGATCGTAACGAGAATCAAAAATGAGGGCTTTGAGCGGTCTTTTTACGTTTCCTTTCGGATGCGGAATCCGTTCAATGACCGCATCCAAAATCGTGTGAATGCCTTCCCCTTTTTTCGCACTCACACTCAAAATCTCGGTTTCCTGGATGTGAAGCATGTGTGCAATTTCAGTACGGACGCGCGGAATGTCGGCATTGGGTAGATCCGTTTTGGTAATCACGGGAATCACCGGCAAATGGCGTTTCTTGGCAAGATAATAATTGGTGACGGTTTGGGCCTCGACCCCCTGCGCCGCATCTACGAGCAACAGCACGCCTTCGCACGCCGCCAAACTTTTTGACACCTCATACGTGAAATCAACGTGGCCCGGCGTATCGATCAGATTTAAAAAATAATCCCGGTAACAAATCCGGACGGCTCTCGCCTTAATCGTGATGCCGCGTTCGCGTTCCAATTCCATGTCATCCAGGAATTGATCATGGAACTCGCGGGGTGAAATCGCTTTTGTGTCCAGCAGAAAACGGTCCGCGAGAGTCGATTTTCCGTGGTCAATGTGGGCGATGATCGAAAAATTCCGAAGGCGAGTTAAATCCATAAGAGAGGCATCTATGAAATCGCGTCCCGCAATTTGTTAAGGTAAGCTTTGCGGTTACGTTCTTTGAAAATGGCGGATCCGGCTACGAAAACATCGGCTCCGGCTTGAGCGGCCTGGCGGGCGGTTTCTACATTGATTCCTCCGTCGATCGAAATGTAACCGGAAAATTTGGAACGTAAGGACCTCACTTTATCGAGCATTTCCGGCATAAAGACCTGCCCGCCGAAACCCGGCTCTACCGTCATCACCAAAATTAAATCAACGGAGCTCAGGTACGGTTCAAGCGCCGCGACATCCGTCTTGGGCCTGATCGAAATTCCGGCTTTCGCTCCCCGTGATTTAATTTCTTTGAGTGTGCCGGAAACATCCTGACAGGCCTCCACGTGAATCGTCATCCAGTCCGACCCCGCCTCTCGAAAATCTCCGATGTAGCGAATCGGCTCCTCGATCATCAAATGAACATCCAACGGAAGCCGGGTTGCTTTCCGAATCCACCGAATCACCGGAGGCCCAATCGTTAAATTAGGAACAAAATGTCCGTCCATCACATCCACGTGAATCCAATCACAGCCGCCTTGGTCGACCTCCGCGATTTCATCGGCGAGCCGGCCAAAGTCGGCGGACAGAATACTCGGCGCAATCAATTTCTTTTTCAGGGACATAGACACTCCACTTTGATCTTCTTTTCATAGGTTGCATCCAACGGGCCGATCAGCGACAAATGAACTCCGCCGGTCTTAAAAAACCGACCGGCAA
>JACQQT010000039.1 GCA_016206815.1 Candidatus Omnitrophota bacterium
TGAATAAACCCAAGGGATTATTAAATTGAAGATGGCGGCACTGTACTGATTTCCGATAAATAGTCGATTGACGATTAATGATAATCAGTGCTGGCCGCTGAACTACATATTAAAATCCAAAGCAAGTATCAATGAAAGTTCAGCGCTAGCGGAATCGAAGTGAGCCCCGTAAACGCGACCTCTGGGAGCGTTTGCTTACGGGGCGAGTGGCCGACCCGCAGTGGACACGAAGTGCCGCGAAGGGCGCCGATTCCCGCTGGCCGCTCGTTTTTTTTGGCGAAGCCAAAAAAACGCCCCAGGAGGCTCAAAGAGCCGACGTGGGGTGTCCCATTTATTTTCCACAGGCACTAGCCAAACACTACCGGCTGGGGCCGCTGTTTCACAAATCGCCTTGTGGTAAAATAAAGTTCATCCACGCAGGTTACAATGTCTATGATGTACCGGTTTCCTAAACGATGATCAAATTTCCGGTTTCTTCCAAGAAAAACGAAGCTCTTGAGCGCTCGTTCATTGCGCTCGGCATTCGGGACGAGGACCTGGCGGAATCTTTCGTACGGTCCGGTGGCGCCGGCGGTCAGAATGTGAACAAGGTTGCGACCTGCGTGGTCCTCAAGCATTTGCCGAGCGGAATCATGGTAAAATGCCAGAAAGACCGCTCGCAGGCAATGAATCGCTATTATGCGCGGCGAATTCTGGTGAACCGGCTGGAAGCGCAAATCCACGGCATCAGAAGCACGGAGGCCAAGCGGATTAGCAAGCTCAAGCGCCAGAAACGCAGGCGTTCCCGGCGGGCCAAGGCAAAAATGCTGGATGCCAAACGCAGACAGGGTGAGAAAAAACGCCTCCGCTCGAAAGTGTCAGAGACGTAATGATTCGTGAGGCATTCAAACCGGAGGCGCCAGCCGGTTTAAGAATCCGCTTGCATATGTTGTATTTATGTACTACAATTGTTGTACCTTATGACAACAATAGTGCCCCTCTATCTCTTCAAAGGTGATTCCTTAAAGAAACGGCTTCTCTTTTATTTTTTTGGCCACCCCCGTTCCGAACTCTACCTCAGGGAAATTGCGGTTCTGCTCGCGCTCGATCCGGCAAATCTCTCTCGTGAACTTCAAGATCTTGAGGGTGAAGGAATTTTTCGGTCTCGGACGAGCGGAAACCGGAAGTATTTTTCACTCAACAGGGATTATTCCCTTTATGATGAAATGCGCTCCATCGTTGAAAAGACAGCACCTCAGGAGCGGTCAAGCCAAAAGCGCACCTCATCCGTTTATGTGATCGCGGGGCCGAACGGAGCGGGAAAAACGACATTCGCTAAAACTTTTTTTCCGCGCTATCTCAATTGCAAAGTGTTTATCAATGCGGATCTCATTGCGGGAGGGCTTGCGCCGCTTGCGCCTGAACGGGCTGCCTTAAAAGCGGGGAAGCTCTTGCTGGAGGAAATCAAACAAACGGCCAGGCGCGGGATCGACTTCGGGTTTGAAACAACGCTTTCGGGGAAAAGTTATGTCCGGCTTTTTGGTGATTTGATCCGATCCGGATATGCGATTCATCTTTTTTTTCTTTGGATTCCGAACGTGGAGATTTCTCTCAGGCGCATTCGGGAACGGGTCAGGCGCGGCGGACACAATATTCCGGAGCCCGTTGTCCGAAGGCGTTTTCATCGGGGGATTGAGAACCTGTTTAAGCTTTACGCGGGTTTCCTATCGAGTTGGACCATTTTTGATAATTCAACGCCGCACCCGGAAATCATTGCCTATCAAGCGGGTGAAAAACAGGTGGTGATTTTGGAGCCCTCGTTTGCTAAGATCAAAAAATTGGCGGGTGTCACATGAAAAAGCGGGAAGAATCCCTGATCAAGAAAGCGGAGGCTGCTCTCAAGGAGGCGGTCCGGGAAGCAATTCTGGACCACGCACGGACAGGGGATTCGGTCGTGATTTATAAAAACGGGAAGGTAATCGAAATCCCCGCGCGCAAGCTTAAAATGAAGTGACGCTGATGTGCAGCAGCCGGTACCAGGTACCAAAGCGATAAAAGTCTATGAACACCACCCAACTAAAACCGTGTGACATTCTGCTGTACAAAGGAACCGGCCGGACCAGCCGTCTCATTCGGTGGAAAACGAAAAGTCCTTACAGCCATGTGGCGGTGGTGGTGGAGCCTGCGATTTATTTGGGGATTGAATCCAATACCGGACATCAATCGGGCGTCCGAGCGTTTGATTTAAGAAAACTGGATCAAGCCGCAGTTGATTTGTTTCGCATCAAGCCCGCTTCTCAATTTCAGCCCGAAAAAGTGATTTCCTTTTTGGTGGCTCACTTGGGGATGCCGTATGATTACCGGGGCGTTCTTTGGCTGGGCATTTTGAAGCTCTTGAATCTCAAGTCAAAATCCAACCGCTTTCAGAAAGACCAAGACTATTTTTGCAGTGAACTCGTCTATGAGGCTTTTAATAACGCCGGCCTTGATATCGTTCCGGAAGTAGACGAAGCCGACATCACCTCACCGGGCGACATCGCCAAAAGTTCCGTCCTTGAAAAAATTGAACTTCCCAAAGCTTAATGGTGCTCGCCGCAGCAGGCCTCGAAGCGCTCTGCGGGAATATGCTCCATCGCCATAAACATTTGGGCCGCTTCCTCAGGCAAGACCGCGCGGTCGATGGCAGGGTAGAGGATTTGCTCTTCCTTTTGATTGTGCGCTTTTAAGACTTCCAGAAGTTTTTTCTCTTCCTCATCACTTTCAGAGTTGGCCTGTCTGACTTTATTATGGATTTCTTCAAGAAATCCCCCAATCAGCCGGTGCTCCTGGCGCATGACGGCGGTGGGCCCTTGGTCTTTCATGCCTGTTTTTTCCTCAAATTTCGGGAAGAGCACTTCTTCCTCCCAAACGATATGGCGCTTCAAGCCCTTAATAAAGGTCCTGAAATAAGGCTTTGCCTCCGGGAATGATTTCCGCTTCAGTTGCTGGTATCGGGTAAAGACCGCATCCAGGCGGTCGTGGTCTGCTTCGAAATAGTGGGTAATGGGCTTTGCTTCCATATGATTCAATCCTTTCTTTTGGAGTATGATACGCCGAGACGCACTGTGGTTCAATCAAAACCGAAGGTGTGTTAGAATCTTCGAACAAATAAGCGAGGTGAGAGATGGCACATTACGTGGTATTGGCAAGTTTTACGGATCAGGGGATTCGAGGCGTTAAAGACACAGCAAAGCGGGCCAAGGCATTTCGGGATCTGGCGGGCAAGATGGGCGCTCAGATCAATGAGATTTATTGGACGCTCGGCTCCTACGATGTCGTTTTGACGATGCAAGCGCCCAATGACGAAACGGCCGCAGCGGTATTAATGAAAGCGGGATCGTTGGGAAATTTAAAATCTCAAACGCTTCGGGCGTTTGATGAAAAGGAAATCGATTCGCTGCTTACGAAGATTTGATCGTTGCGATGACGCCAAAGTGATCCGAAGGATAAATTCCTTCGGCGCTGGCGCGGTTGAAAACAAGCCCGGCGCTTTCGAAAACGTATTGATCCGCAAAAGTGTTGTGCGCGAAGATAAAATCAATTCGCCGGTCCGGGAATTTGACGCTGTGCGTTTGAATAAACGGATTGCGGTTGTCCCACGTGAAGCCCGCCTCATCGGGATGAAGTCTTTCGTAGACGTCCTGATAGCCGGCTTCCCGGATCGCTTGGATCGGACGGCTTCCGGGCCCGTCGTTAAAGTCTCCGGTTAAAAGGGCCGGAACACCCCTTTTATGGACCGCCTGAATCAACTCCTCCGCCTGGCCCAGCCGGGCTTCTTCATCCTCCGATTTCCACGCCAGGTGGGTATTGGCCACCGTAAGGTTCACCTCTTCCACTTCCAGATCGACCAAAATGGCGTGTCGTTTTTCGGTTTCGGTGGATGAAATGGTTGTGTAGCGCAGAATTTCAGACGTCTGTATTTTAAAACGCGTCAAGATGACGAGCCCCGCTTCGTAGGAATCAAAGGAATGAGGAAGCGGAAGAATTTTTTTGATTTGCTCGGTGAGGCGAGGGTTGTTTACTTCCTGAAGTGCAATGATATCCGGCGCAAGTCCCGGGAGAGCATTTAAAAATACCTTCACGCGTTCTTCATGCGGGCCGTACGTTCCCCACGTATTCAGCGTTACGATTTTCATGGTGCTATTGTCCCCTTTTTTTTCTTTTATTGCTACACAATTTAGCTGACACCCGGGGAATCGAGCCCAAGCCGTTGTGGACGCCGAAAAAAATTGCGGATCCGAAGTCCTTTTCGGTTGAACCCGTGAGGAGATTTTGTTATAACGGCTTCGCGTGAGATTTTCAAGGGAGGGTGATAAAGATTTAGGGATTTATTTTTCATCACGCCCTTCCGTTTCGGCCCAATAAGACATTCAAACATCACTATTGATTTTCGAAATCGGGGAACATGCAAAACGGTTCCGCACACGGAAATATTTTCTTCGGACGGGGCGAAATCCGCGCCCTCCTTGCCAAACGTCTTGAGGCATTTCAAAAAGGATACCGTCAGAACATCGGCATTATTGGGGCGCCATCCCTCGGTAAGACACACATCCTGAATACACTGGCAGTGGACATTGCCACCCCAGAACTTCTCATCGTTTTCTTTAGCTGCCGTGAGTTTGATTCCTTTGAGCGCTTTGCGGAACGTTGGATGGGCAAGCTCCTGTATGGCTATCAGCAGGCCTTCGGGAAACCGGCGCCTCTTAATTTTCAGGAACTCGTCCGCTCCTCCAAAGACACGCTTCCCAAAACGATTGCCCGAATGCGGTCGCTTAAGAAAATGATCCTCGCACGCAGGTACGATCCGGCCTACCGGGAACTTTTGAGTTTGACGGCCGTCCTGCATCAGGAAAGCGGAAAGAAAATTTTGATGATCCTGGATGATTTCGACCGCTTGAGCGAATTGGGCTTGCGGGATCCGTTCGGGGAGCTCGGAAAAGAAATGATGGTTCAGAAAGAAACAATGTTTGTCGCGGCCAGTTCCCGGATCGCTTACAGCCAGTCGATTTTTCGCGAGAAACTTTCGCTCCTCTTCGGAAATTTTGAAGTGATCGCGCTGGAACCTTTTGATTTCAGAGAATGTGCCGAATTTTTTGACGCAATGTTTCCGGGCGGTGGTTTAACGCCTGCGCTCCGGCATTTTCTGATTCGCGCCACCGACGGTAACCCGTTTTACTTGGATGTGCTCACCCGGCGGCTTTTATCCGCAGACAGCAAGGAGGTGGATCGGGAAACATTCATGGACGCTCTCACCTCAGAACTGCTGGATGAGCGCGGACTGCTTTACCGGCATTTTGAATCGCGTTTCCACGAGCTCGCCCAAGGGCGCCCGTGGCCTTATTTCGCGGATCTGCTGGTGGCCGTCTCGCGCGGCCATAAAAAAATGTTGGAGATTTCCCGTTTTCTTCATCAGAAGCCAAGCGAGGTGAAAAAAATCCTGGAGAAGCTCACGGCCGCTGAGGTGCTCGAGAAGCATGGGACGCTGTTTCAGGTAAAAGACAATCTCTTTCGGTTTTGGCTGAGGGCGGTGTACTACCGGAAGCGGTTTTTAACAGAACGCTCGCCGGTGGCAAGGACGTCTTCTTTCCGGGGTGATTTGGAGCAAGCCATTCGATCAAGCGAACTTGCAGACGGCGCCGAACTCCCGAACCGGCTGGAGGCCCTCTTCTTAAAATTTCAGAATGACACCGTGGAGCTCAACCACCGGAAGTTCAAATGCTCCCACTTTACCGAGGTTTCCTCCCGCCCCAATAACGGCCGGGTATTTCCCGTGACGGCTAAAAACAGCCGCGCCCGCTGGCTGTGTCAGATTCTTTCCAGTAAAGTCCAGGAAGACGACATTCGCCGGTTTTTGGACGATGCGAAGCAGCTCAGGAGCCCGATCGAACGGCGGCTCATGATCGGCATTCGTGGAATCGATTTAAACGCGAAGCTGCTTGCCCAGGAAGCCAAAATCCAGTATCTGGATCTCCGCAGTTTAAATTTCTTGCTTGATGTGCACGATCAGCCTAAAATAGTTTTAACTTAATGTTTTTTAGGTGACCGCACCGATCTATCTTCTATGGACAAATTATGGGCTCCCTGGCGTAAGCAATACATTACAAAGAAGCAACCGCACGGCTGTTTCATCTGCCGCATTCACGCCTCTTCTAAAGACGCCAAGCATTACGTTCTCAAACGTTCCCGTTCCAGTTTCGCCGTCCTTAATCTTTTTCCTTACAACAACGGCCATGTGATGATCGTTCCCAAGCGCCACGTCAAGAGCTTGAAACAGCTGAAAGACCGCGAAATGCTGGACCTCATGTATTTAATGAATCAGGTGATCGATCGGATTCAGACCGAGATGAAACCTCACGGCATGAATGTCGGAATCAATCTCGGCCGGGTGGCGGGCGCCGGCGTTCCGGGGCATCTCCATATTCACGTGGTGCCGCGCTGGTCGGCCGACACCAACTTTATGCCGGTGATTGCCGAGACAAAAGTGATTTCCGAGTCCCTTGCCTCCGTTTACAAACGATTGAAGTGGAACCGTTAGAATGTTGACCCGCGCATTCATTGAGCGCCGCGAACACGAATTTTTAGCTCCTTACGCGATCAAAAGTTCCGAGAGCCGCGGGCGCGTTTATCCGGAAAAAGAACACGATTTCCGGACCGCGTTTCAGCGCGACCGCGACCGCATCATTCACTCCACCGCTTTCCGCAGGCTGGAATATAAAACCCAGGTGTTTGTCAATCACGAGGGAGACCATTACCGCACCCGTCTCACGCACACCATTGAAATGAGTCAAATCGCCCGTACCATCGCCCGTGCGCTTCGCTTAAACGAAGATTTGACGGAGGCGATCGCGCTCGCGCATGACTTGGGGCACGGGCCGTTCGGTCATGCCGGTCAGGAAGCGCTTTCCGAATTAATGAAGCAGCACGGCGGATTTGAACACAACGCTCAGTGTCTTCGGATCGTGGAGAAGCTGGAGGAAAGTTACGCCAACTTTCACGGCTTGAATCTCACCTTTGAGGTGAGAGAAGGCTTGAGGAAACACGCGAGAAACCAAATTCCGTCGCTGGAGGCCGAGGTCGTCGACTTGGCGGATTCGATTGCCTACAACGGCCACGACTTAGACGACGGCCTGCGCTCGGGCCTCCTCAATATTCGGATGCTCGCCAAGATTAAACTTTGGAGGGAAGTTGACCGTTACATTCAGAAGAAATCACCTCGGGCGCCTCAGGGGATTCAGAATAAAATTGCGATCCGGCTCCTCATCAACCGGATGACCGGCGACTTAATCGAAGAAACGCTTCGCCATCTCAGGCGGTTTGCAATTCAAAAGCCGGCAGACTTAAGGCGTGCCGGTGCAAAAGTCGTCCGGTTTTCGAAAGCGCTGGATGCGGACGTTTTGGAACTGAAAAAATTTCTAAGGAAGAACCTTTATTTGCATCCGCATGTCATCCGCGTGACGCGGGAAGGACAGCACCTGATCCGCGAACTCTTTGGTTTTTATGCGGCGCATCCCGCGCAATTGCCAGCGTACGTGAAGCGGCGCGCCGCCAAGGAAGGGCAGTGGAGGTCTCTGTGCGATTACATTGCCGGGATGACGGACCGGTATGCGGCTGAGGAATACCACCGGCTTTTTTTAAGAAAATGAGGGAAATTGACGCTGGATTGGGAATAGTGCTAGAATTTAACCGTAGGAAATATGTTGAAGCATAAAGAAAAGACCGTATTAGAAAAACACCTTTTGACAAGCTCTTCCTGGACGGAAGGATACCGGGAATACGCGAAGTATTTCGGGAAACCGCTTGGATGGCTTTATGTCATTCAAAACGGTGATCACCGCTTGATCCGCCTCGATCAAAAGGGGCACTGCTCCTTTTACGCCAAGTCCAAGGAAAATCAAAGCAGCTGTTCTGCTTTTCTCGAAAAATATTTCTCGCAGCTCCTCACCGAGCGCCCGGAGGAAATCAAGCGGTTTCCGAACCCCTATCATTGCGCTTTCGGCCGGACGGGGGTCATTTTTACGCTGAAACATTTGGGCGAGGTGAAAGGATTTTTGGTGTTGTGTGCGATCGGACGCTCAGAACGGGAGGTGAAGCCTTACGTCCCCTTGTTTGACCGGTTTCTTCAGGCCGAAGTCGATCTGGCGTATAAGACTTTTGAGCTTCAGAATTTTTACGAAACGGTTCATCCCAGAGCGTTGGCGCTTTCCACGATTCATTCGGTTCATCGCGTGATGGCTTCTTCATTGGGACTGGATCAGCTGCTGCCGCGGGTCGGAAGGTTGTGCGCGCAGGTGTTGAAAGCCAAAAAATGTGCCCTCTATATTTTGGATTCTTCGAAAAATTTTTTGGTTCCAAAATTTTCATTCGGGGAGAAAGAAGAAAGAAAACGGCGTTTGCGGATAGGTTACGGTTTGGAGGGCCGCGTGGCTGAAACGGCCGAATTCCATTTATCCAGGAACTGCGTGTCGGTTCCTTTTATTGAAGATGATGTGATCGGCGTGGTGACGCTTCGGGACAAGCTGGGCGAGATGCCGTTTACCAAAACAGATCTCGAGATTTTAAAGACCTTATCGGAACAGGCGGTCGTTGCCATTAAAAACGCGCAGCTGTTTGAAGAGACGGAGCAATTGACGCTGGGAAGCATCAAAACCATTAATGAACTGCTCGAGCTCGGCTTTGCGGGCGAGAATATTCACCTTCCGCTGTTCAGCGAAATCGCGTATCAGATGGGCCGGGATTTGGGGCTGACGGGGCAGGAGCTAACGAATTTGCACCGGGCCACCTTCTTAATTGATGCCGGACAGCTCGGCACCCCGGAGCGGATTCTGCACAAGAAGGAGAAATTGACCAAAAAAGAGTTTGAGGCGGTCAAGCAGCATCCGGCGCTCGGCGCATCGATTCTTGAGCAAATCAGCTCGTTGAAGCCGATCACCCCCAGCATCCTGCACCACCACGAGCGTTACGACGGGACCGGTTATCCCAGCCGGCTGAAGGGGGATGAAATTCCCGTTGGTGCCCGGATTATTTCTGTGGTAGATTCGTTCACCGCGATGCTTTCCAGCCGCCCTTATCGGCAGATGCGAAGTATTCGGGACGCGGTTCGCGAGATCAAAGCCAATTCGGGGACTCAGTTCGATCCCAAGGTCGTTGAAAGTTTTTTAAGGGCGATTCAGCGGCCCGAGGTGGTGACGATGCTTCAGAAAATTCCGCAGAAAAAACGAAAATTGAAAGCCGCGTTGAAGCGGCATTAAGCAATCAGGAATCAGCGGCATGGAATCAACCCAATCGTCAACCAAACTCGGAATCAAGATTGAACGCCCCGGCGGAGAAAAACTCGGTTTTATTTATTTACTTTTAGCGATCCTCGCTTTACTTTTCGCGCTATCGACCCTCGCACTTCTTGCTTTGGAATGGACCGGACAACCGTTACCCGCCTTTTTAAAACTACCGATCGGCTGAAAAAGCGGCGTTTTTTAGTTGCGTTGGTGGTAGTGCTCATCCTGCTCAGCCCGAGTGTGCTCGCGCATTTATTTTTTTGGCGTATCGAGTATCGTTTAAATCTGCACGTGGACGACAAGCCGTTCTTAACACTCGTTCCGGGCCGGATTCACCTGACGCACGCTTCTCTCAACTGGAAGGAAAAACTTCGGGTCACCTCCGGCGATTTACGGGTTCGGTTTCCGATTTCCGCCGTCCTCGGCGGTCGGTATACGATCGTCTTGGACGGTGAAAGTCTGGCGGTCCAGCTGGGTCCCGAATTGCGGAAATCGCTCGGGAGTGATACAATCGTCTTCGACCGTTTTCAAGCAAAGATTCGCATCCTCTCCAAACGGGATATCCGAATCGATTTTTTAAATGCAGAGTCCAAGACTATCCAGTTTCATTTGACGGGCAATGGGGAAAAATAAGTGAGAAAAACGCTCGCCTTTGGGGTGCGATTTGCTTTCCTTTTATCCTTACTCATTCATTTGTTTTTTGTAACCGGGGTGGAAGCCGCCGTTTTTCTGGGAAAAGTGCTGACGCCCCGGCCCTCACCGGTTTTGATATTTTCACCCTCATCTGTCATTCTGAGCGATTCTGCAAAGGATTTACGTTCCGAGATCCTTCCCCCGTACGGGGTCAGGATGACTTCTGAGCCTTTGCCCCGTGTTTCCGCACGAACCGTCCGGCCGGAGCAAAACTTTTTTGAGAAGTCCCTTACACATTTCGAAGATTTCCAGAAATATTTGGATCAGCGGATTCAAA
>JACQQT010000030.1 GCA_016206815.1 Candidatus Omnitrophota bacterium
CGAAGCTTGGTATCGCGCACGGTTCGGGTCCGTGAGATCGGAGGTTCAAATCCTCTCGCCCCGAGATTCTTTTATTTGATCCGTACTCGGGCTGTACTGTGATTGAACGAAATTCAATCACAGTGCGCCCCGACCATCAAGGATATTTGTCTGGAGCAGATGCTCCAGACAAATATGGAATAGCGGAGCGGGACGGAGGATTTGAAGGGAGCCCCGTAAACGCGACATTTAGGAGCGTTTTGTTACGGGGCGGGTGGCCGCCCGCAGCGAAGCGGAGGGCGCCAAATCCTCTCGCCCCGAGATCTTTTATTTCGACCACTTTCTAAGGGAAAGACCTATGCAGACAGGGGCTTCGGATTTTGAAATTTCTTTTTTTGAGCGGTTGGCGAAAGAAAATCCTGATTTCGCGGATGCTCTCATTCCGCTCGCTGAGAGCTACACCAAAAAAGGTTTTTATGACAAGGGACTCCAAATCGACAGGCGGCTGGCCAGACTTCGTAAAAATGACCCGATTGTTCACTACAATTTAGCGTGTAGTTTTGCCCTCGTCAGGAAGAAAGACGAAGCCATCACCGCCTTAAGACGGGCGATCCGGTTGGGCTACTCTGATTTTGAGCATCTCAAGCGAGATCCCGACCTAAAAATCCTGCGCGACGATTCCCGTTTCGTTTCGCTTCTTGCGAAAAAATCCATCCAGGTTTGAATCCCGATGGAAATCCGGTTTTGCCTTGCTTGGCTTCAATCGGGCGTATTGAGTTCGAAGGCATTCAAACTGGAAGCCGCACGGACACTTTTTAGTGAATATGTAACCCGCATTTCCAAATTCACCCCGTGCCAAATTGCAGGTATGCCGGCAAAGGGGGGATCTCGGAAAACAGCTCGAAAAATTTGGGTTTGCGACCGCTCGCAAGGTGCTAAAATGCTGTCTTCCGAAGCGCTGGCCGATACGCTCGAGAAGGTGCGTGATTCAGGAACGCGCGAGCTTTGCATCACAATCGGAGGCCCGGACGGATTTTCAGCCGGAGAGCTCGAGGCGCTGAAACCGGATTTAAGATGGAGTTTCGGACCCCTGACGTTGCCGCACGAATTGGCTGCGGTGGTCGCAACGGAGCAAATCTATAGGGCGTGGAGCATCATCAAACACCTGCCTTATCATACGGGGCATTAATTGAAATTGTTCATTCACGTCAAGAGCAGTGCCAAAGAAAATAAAGTTGAGAAAATAGACGACGCCCATTTTCGGGTCCTCGTCAAAGCCCCTCCGAAGGAAGGGCGCGCCAATCAAGCGGTTCTGGATGTGTTGAGCGAATATTTCGATGTTCCAAAATCGAGTCTTTCGATTTTGAGCGGGAAAAATTCAAAACAAAAAGTGGTCGAGATGTCATTCTGAGCCGAAGGCGAAGAATCTGACTCGTAGATGCTTCGCTTTGCTCAGGATGACTCTGGAGGAGAAATAAATGGTGCCTGACAGCGGTCCTTATTCCAATTATCGATTAACGGTGCGGCTTGAGCTGAAGAATAAACCCGGCGTTTTCGAACGTGTGGTTCGGACGCTTGCCAAGGAAAACGTCAGCTTGGGGGCGATTGACACGGTGGAGGTCACGCGTCGGGAGATTACGCGCGATATCACGTTTGATGTGAGCAACGAAGCTCATGGCAAGCGCATCATCGGAAGACTCGGGCGAATTAAGGATGTTGCGCTCGTTCAAGCCTCAGACCGTATTTTCCTGCTTCACCTGGGCGGGAAAATTGCAGTTCAACCAAAAATTCCGATCAAAACCCGGAATCAGCTTTCCATGGCCTACACGCCGGGCGTTGCGCGCGTTTCCAATGCGATTGCAGAAGAGCCTTCCAAAGTGTACCAACTGACGGTGAAGGGAAATACGGTGGCCGTCGTCTCAGACGGTTCCGCCATCTTGGGGCTTGGCAATCTGGGGCCTGAGGCCGCGCTTCCTGTGATGGAAGGAAAAGCCATGCTGTTTAAGGAATTTGCCGGAATCGATGCGTGGCCCATTTGTTTGGCAACACAAGATACCGACGAGATTGTCAATACGGTGAAGCACATTGCTCCTGTTTTCGGCGGAATTAATTTGGAGGATATCAGCTATCCCAGGTGTTTTGAAATCGAGAACCGGCTGAAGCGGGAGCTGGATATTCCGGTGATGCACGATGATCAACATGGGACAGCCGTTGTCGTGTTGGCGGCGCTTAAAAATGCGCTAAAAATTGTTAAAAAAGATATTCGAAAAATTAAAATTGTGGTGAGCGGTATCGGAGCAGCCGGTGTCGCGGTTTCCCGTTTTTTACTCGAAGCGGGCGCCGTCCATTTGGTGGCTTGCAGCCGCAAGGGAATTGTCTTTTCAACCGAGCAATCCGGCCTCCGCGCCGCCAGAAAGGATTTTATGGCGCAGATTCACAGGGACCGGCCGGGAGAAAGCTTGAAAGAAGCTCTGGTGGGCGCCGATGTTTTTATCGGTCTTTCCCATGCAAATATTTTGGAAGCGAAAGACGTTAGGAAAATGAAAAAGGACCGGATTGTATTTGCCATGGCCAATCCGGATCCGGAAATAGCCCCTCAAAAAGCACTCAAGGTTTCACGCATCTACGCCACCGGGCGAAGCGATATTCCCAACCAGATTAATAACGCGCTTGCATTTCCCGGTATTTTTCGCGGCGCCTTGGACGTTCGCGCAAAAACAATTAATGAAGCGATGAAGCTGGCGGCGGCCGATGCGATCGCCCGTCTCGTTTCCCGCGTTCAGCTTGGAGAGGAATATATTATTCCCAGCATATTCGACAAACGAGTCGTGATCGCTGTGGCGCAGGCGGTTTCTCGCGCGGCGATTCAAACAGGCGTTGCCCGAAAGCGGCTCCGGAAAGATAATAGCAGCCTGTGAAAATATCCGATTGTTACCGGCAACAAAAACAGACTTTTTCCTTCGAGTTTTTCCCGCCCAAGACGGATGACGGTGAGAAAAAACTTTTTGAAATTGTTGCACACCTCAAGCAATTAAAACCCTCTTTCGTATCGGTGACCTATGGGGCGATGGGAACGACGCGCGCCAATACGATTCGGATTGTCGAGCGGATTCAGGATGAGATTGGGATTGAAGCAGCGGCGCATTTAACCTGTGTCGGCCAAAGCAAAGATGAAATCGAAACTGTTTTGGAAGAATTGCATGAGAAGGGAATTGAAAACATCGTTGCACTGAGGGGAGATCCTCCGAAAGGGGAAAGTGAGTTCAAACCAGTTCCGAACGGATTCCGCCATGCCTCAGAGCTTGTCCGGTTCATCCGAAAACATCCGAAGTTTCAAGATGCGTTTTCGCTTGCGGTCGCGGGTTATCCGGAATGCCATGTCGAATGTCGCGACCGGGAAAAAGATCTTCAGCATTTAAAGATGAAGGTGGAGGAAGGTTCCGACGTTGTGATTACGCAGCTTTTTTTCAACAATCGTGATTTTTTTGATTTCGTGAACCGCTGCCGCAAAACCGGCATTCGCATCCCCATTGTTCCCGGGATTATGCCGGTGACTCACGGCCCTCAGATTCAGCGGTTTGCTTCCATGTGCGGGGCAGGCATCCCCAAAAAAATACAGGAGGCGATCGAAAAGTTCGGAGATGATCAACCTTCGGTTGAAGCCTTCGGCGTGGAATATGCGACGGAGCAGTGCCGGGAACTTTTAAAAAACGGGGTTCCGGGGATTCATTTTTATACGTTGAACAAATCTCATGCCACCGAGCGAATCTATACGAACCTGGGTCTTTGCAAACGATAATGGCACAGATCAAACTTTCGCCTTCCACGTTGAATTTATTTTTGGAGTGTCCGAGATGCTTTTGGATGGACAAGGTGAAGAACATCAAGCGGCCGCGCGGCATTTTTCCTTCACTTCCGAGCGGGATGGACCGCGCGATCAAGGTCCACTTTGACGGTTTTCGGAAACAGGAAACACTTCCGCCCGAGCTTGGCGGAGGAAATTTTGAAAGGGTGAAACTTTATTCCGATCAGAAACAGCTCAATTTGTGGCGCGAGTGGCGGACGGGTCTTGTCTATCAGGATTCGGACGGTTCTGTTTTAAGCGGTGCCCTGGACGATCTTTTGGTGAAGGACGGCAAGCACATTCCTTTTGATTATAAAACGAAGGGTTCACCCACGACGGAAGAAGATGCGGTGAAATATTACCAAAATCAGCTGGATTGTTACACGCTGCTTCTGGAGTCGAACCAGCTTCCGACCATCGGTTATGCGTTCCTTTTATATTATTCACCGAAAGCCGTTTCGGAAAACGGAAACGTGGCGTTCGAGCTGCAAGCCATTAAAATTCAAACGGATGCGGATCGCGCACGCGCCACCTTCCGGAATGCGGTTCATCTTTTGAAAGGAACCCGCCCCAATTCCGCCCCTCGCTGTGAATACTGCGGCTGGCTTCGCAAATTCTCCATCCCTCAGTCATAGGGGCATCTCTAGAAAAAAGAGGACGGACTATAGTCTGTCCTCTTTTTCTTTAAAATGATAAAATAAGGCATGAAATACGCGGTGATCTCGGATGTCCATTCCAATCTTGAGGCGTTGACGTGTGCGGCCTGCGAGATTGAGAGACGAAAAGTAGATCAGATTATTTGCTTGGGGGATGTCGTGGGATATGGCGCGAATCCTTCCGAATGCTTAAAATTAGCGGGTGAGATGGCCGATGAGATGGTGATGGGCAATCATGATCAGGCGGTGGAAGACGTCGAGCTTCGAGACTGGTTTCATGAATGGGCGCGCGAAGCGATTGAATGGACAGCCGGCGTTCTCAGTCCGGAAGAGAAAAAGCAAATTCGAACATTGCCGCCGCTGATCATTGACCGCAAACGGAACGTCACGTGGTCGCACGGAAGCGTTCATGAACCTCAAGAATTCCATTATTTGTTTCAGCGCTCGGATGCGCTCCCTTCGTTTAAGGTGCTCGAAACCGATTTTTGTTTTTTTGGTCACACACACATTCCCTCACTTTTTACAAAGCGGTCTCAGGAGGTCCGTTATTTAACGGCAGGTTCGTATCAACTGGCGAAGGGGGAACGCTATTTGATTAATCCGGGCAGCGTCGGACAGCCTCGCGACCGGAATCCAAAGCTCAGTTTTGCCATTTTTGATGCGGATCAGTTGAGCCTTGAGATTGTGCGCCTGGATTACGATAATCAAAAAGCGGCGGCGAAAATTAGGAAAGCCGGACTTCCGGCCTACCTAGCGGATCGATTGTTATGACGAAATTAGAAGCGAAAACCAAAATTGAGAAGCTCAGGAAAGAGATCGAGCTTCATAATTACAAATATTATATCGAAGCGAAGCCTGTTGTGAGCGACCAAACATTCGATCGGCTCTTGCGCGGCCTCATTGATTTGGAGGAAGCGTTTCCCGATCTGAAAACGCCGGATTCTCCTTCGCAACGGGTGGGAGGTACCCCCCTCAAAACATTTAAGACCGTCCGTCACGAAATTCCCATGCTCAGCATGGATAACACCTATTCGTATGAGGAGCTTCGCGAGTTTGATGAACGCGTCAAAAAAGGACTGGGACGCCAGCAAGTTGAATATTTCGTGGAAGAAAAAATCGACGGCGTATCGATTTCACTCACCTATCGGAACGGACTTTTCACGTTGGGTGCGACACGCGGAGACGGAAGATTCGGAGACGACGTGACTGAGAATTTGAAAACGATTCGTGAAATCCCGCTTCGAATTCCGGTTTCCGGAGTTAAATTTAAGGGGCGTGTGCCGGAAGTCATCGAAGTTCGGGGAGAAGTGTATCTGCCGCACCGGAGTTTTGAAAAACTAAACCGGGAAAAAGAGAAAGCCGGGGAAGAACCGTTCGCGAATCCGAGAAACGCTTGTGCCGGCACGCTGAAGCTGCTGGATCCGAAACTGGTTGCAAAACGAGAGCTCAGCATTTTTTGTCACGGGCTCGGAGCGGTCAAAGGCGCGGAAATCCAAAGCCAGTCCGAGTTTTTTAATTGGTTGAAAGCGCTGGGTTTTAAAACGATTCAGCATACCCGCGTGGCGAAAGACATTGAAACCGTCGTCCAATTCGCGGAGGCGTTTCAAGAGAGGAAAGAGAAACTTGACTACGACATCGACGGGTTGGTGGTTAAAGTCAATGCGTATGACGACCGCAAGCAATTGGGTTTTACCAGCAAGGCCCCGCGGTGGATGATTGCTTACAAGTATCCGGCGGAACGGGCTGAGACCGTTTTGGAAGACATTGAAATCAGCGTAGGGCGAACGGGTGCCTTGACGCCCGTTGCCATTTTAAAACCCGTGAG
>JACQQT010000002.1 GCA_016206815.1 Candidatus Omnitrophota bacterium
ATTATGGGTCTTGGGCCGGACGACTTCCCAAAACTGCCCGAACTGAGCTCAGATCAAACTTTTGAGTTAGACCAACAAACCTTGAAGAAGTGTTTAGCGCTCACCTCCTTTGCAATTTCCCGCGATGAGACGCGGTACACGCTCAACGGGGTATTGGTAATTTTAAAGAATAAAACCGCACGGTTTGTAGCAACGGACGGAAAGCGGCTGGCGTCGGCAGAGAAAGCAACCGACCTACCCACTAACATTTCTCTGGAAGTGATCATCCCCTCCAAAACCATCTTCGAACTAACCAAGTTGCTTTCGGAGGGGGGGAAGGTAAAAATCAAACACACCCAAAACCAAATCATGTTTGAAACCGACAAAGCAACGCTTATTTCCAGATTAATCGAAGGGCGATTCCCAAATTTCGAGCAGGTGATCCCAAAAGAGAAGAAAATCAACACCACGGTCAACCGGCAGGAACTGCTCTCGGCGATGAAACGCGTTTCACTCCTCACCTCGCAAGAGAACCAATCGGTGAAGCTTGATTTCATTAAGGACAAGCTTCTCATTTCTTCCAGGTCACCAAACTTGGGGGAAGCCAAGGAAGAAATCCAGGCGGAAATTTCGGGCGGGGATTTGACGATAGGGTTTAATCCGATTTACATTTTAGATGTCCTGAAGAATTTGGATACCGAGGAAGTCTCGCTTTCCATGACCGACCCGGATAAGCCGGGGTTAATTAAAGGCGAAGGCGGGTATTTGTATGTGGTGATGCCGATGCAGTTAAGCTAACCGCTGCGTGTCCAGGATGACCGGCGAGAAACCATTAAAACCTGTTTTGACCAGCTTATTTACCCGCCTCACCAATCCTGAGCAGCAAAAAAAAGCGGCACTTGTTGATTGTTGGCCCAAGGTCGCCGGCGAACAATTTTCAAAACATACTCAACCACGGTTTACCGTTGACGGTAAAGTGGTGGTTTGTGTGGATGATTCAACGCTTGCCTTTGAGTTGAGCCGGCGTTACAAAACGGTTTTGTTAAAACGTTTGAGAAATCAATTTGGAGAAGACCAGATAAAGGACATTAAATTTTTTGTAGGCCAGTTGAGATGAAAACGATGACCAAACCAAGAGCAAAAAAACCGGAATCCAAAACTTCTTCCAGTTCCTCTTACGACGCCACCAAAATCCAGGTTTTGGAAGGGGTAGAAGCGGTCCGGAAGCGCCCCGCCATGTATATCGGTGATACCACACCGCGCGGCCTGCACCACCTTGTTTATGAAGTGATTGACAACGCCGTCGATGAAGCGCTTGCCGGTTTTTGCACGAAGATCCAAGTAGAAGTCCACCCGGATTCCAGCGTCACGGTGGTGGACAACGGCCGCGGGATTCCGGTGGACATGCATAAAACGCAGAAAAAGTCCGCGCTTGAAGTCGTGATGACCACCCTTCATGCCGGCGGAAAATTTGATTCGAAGACGTACCGGGTTTCCGGCGGCCTGCACGGCGTCGGCGTCTCCGTCACCAACGCGCTTTCGGAGTGGTGTGAGGTGGAAGTTTCCAGAGACGGCAATGTCTACCGCCAAAAATACGAACGCGGCAAACCCACTTCCAAAGTGACGGTGGTGGGGAAAAGCAAGGCAACCGGAACGCAGGTCACCTTTAAACCGGACAAACAAATCTTCGAGAAGATCGAGTTTAGTTTTGACACGCTGTCCAACCGGCTGCGGGAGCTCGCGTTTTTAAACAAAGGCGTTGAAATTTCCATCCAAGACGAACGCTCCAAAAAGGAGCACACGTTTAAATACAAAGGCGGAATTGCAGAGTTTATTCAGTATTTAAACCGCTCGAAACACCCGCTCCACAATAAGATTTTTTATGTCGACAAACAAAAAGAGCATGTTCAGGTGGAGAGCGCTTTTCAATATAACGACGGTTACAACGAAGATATTTTTTCTTTTGCGAACAACATTAATACGATCGAAGGCGGCACGCATCTGAGCGGTTTCAGGACCGCCTTAACGCGGGCAACCAATCAATATGCGAAATCCAAAAACCAGCTGAAGGAGATCGACAACGCCTTAAGCGGCGCGGATTTGTCCGAGGGGCTGTCTGCCGTGATCAGCGTTAAAGTCCCGCAGCCTCAATTTGAGGGCCAAACCAAAACGAAACTCGGCAACGGCGAAGTCGAAGGCTTGGTTTCCTCGGTGGTTTACGATGCAGTCAGCGCCTTTTATGAGGAAAACCCGAGCGTTGCGAACAAGATTGTTGAGAAAGCGCTTCTTGCGTTGAGGGCTCGCGAGGCAGCCCGCAAAGCCCGGGAACTCACCCGCCGGAAAGGCGCGCTTGAGTCCGCGTCCTTGCCGGGGAAACTCGCCGATTGTTCCAACGAGGACCCGAAGAACTGCGAACTCTACATTGTGGAAGGAGACTCCGCGGGTGGCTCGGCCAAACAGGGCAGAGACCGCCGGTTCCAAGCCATTCTCCCGATCCGCGGGAAAATCATCAACGTGGAGAAATCGCGCCTGGACAAAGTGTTGAGCAACGAAGAAATCAGAACCATGATTACCGCCATCGGAACCGGCATCGGGGTGGGCGCTGAGGGCGAGGGTTTCAACCTCGATAAACTCCGCTATCACAAAGTGATTATCATGACGGACGCAGACGTGGACGGCTCGCACATCCGGACCCTTTTGCTGACTTTTTTCTACCGGCAAATGAAGAAATTAGTGGAAGGCGGCCACATTTATATTGCGCAGCCGCCGCTTTATAAAATTAAAAAAGCCAAGCGGGAAGAGTATATTCAAACCGAAGAGCAGCTGAGCGAAACCCTTCTTGAATTCGGCTTGGAAGGCGCGCAGCTGAAAAATTTGAAAACCAAGCAAACTTATTCGGACAAGGAACTAAAAGCATTGTTCGAAACGCTGCTTGAAGCAGAAGAGGCCAAACGCCACATCGAGCGCAAAGGAGTTTCCTTCGAGCGGTACGTCGCGGCTTATGATGCGAAACAAAAAGTGTTTCCGTCTTATTTGGTTCGTTCGGCGGAGGATGAGGAAGAGCAGTTTCTTTATTCGGATGAGGAGCTGGCGAAACTGACCAAGGACGCGGAAAAAAAGAAAGGCAAAACACTTGCGCTGAAAACGAAAACGGCAGAAGCCGGCGCCAAACCGGAAGCCCAAGAAACGGAGATGCTCGAAGTCGTCGAGATTTTTGAGGCGCACGATCTCCTGAAAACCGCCAAGAAACTCGAGAAAACAAATCTTGAGATTCAGGATTTTGAAGGCGGGGAGAAACCCATTTTTGAGCTGAAGGCCGGTAAATCAACGGGGACGTTTAAAAATCTCTCCGGGATTTTGCGCGCGGTCAAAGAGGCCGGCAAAGACGGCATGACGCTTCAACGTTACAAAGGCCTCGGCGAAATGAACCCCGAGCAATTGTGGGAAACCACGATGGATCCTTCCCGGCGGACCGTTCTGAAGGTAACGCTTGAAGACGCGGTCGAGGCGGATGAGATGTTTACCATTTTAATGGGAGACGAAGTCGAACAGCGCCGGCGGTTCATCGAACAGAATGCGAAAACCGTCCGGAATCTGGACGTTTAACACAGGATTGAATTATGGCGGATGAACATATCAACGTATTTGCGATCAACGAAAAAATAGTCCCGACGCCCATCGAAGACGAGATGAAGACGAGCTACATCAATTACGCGATGAGCGTGATTGTGGGGCGC
>JACQQT010000032.1 GCA_016206815.1 Candidatus Omnitrophota bacterium
CCCGGCTCTCTCACCACCATCACTTTTTTGTGCTTCTTCCTAAAATAAGAAGCAACAAAGCCGATGTGCGTGCTTTTGCCCGTGCCTTCCCCGCCTTCAAACGTAATGAAAATGCCTCGCTTCATAGTAATTTTTTAACCCTGGTTCCGCTGGCTGTATCTTCTAAAATAAATCCTTTTTTTCTCACTTGATTTCTTAAATTATCCGCGCGTGAGAAATCTTTTTCTTTACGCACTTTTTGCCGTTCTTCAACTAACTTTCTAATGTCCAATGGAATATCTTGGGTAAAAAACAACTTTGAGAAAACGCCCAGAATGTCGTCTACTTCATTAAAGAATTTATCTGCCTGTTTATCTTCGTCGGTCCCAATTTCATCTTTGGAAATTAAATTTCCGCTTTTTATGAAAGCAAAAATAATCCCTAACGCTTGGGGTACATTCAGGTCATTCTCCAATGCTTCACTGAAGTCTTGTTTCGTTCTTTTAAGTAAAATAGAAAGTTTTCCAGAACCTTTTTGTTTTTCAGGACGCATTGCACCAAAACTTCTCTCATACCAAAAATCTCGAATTCTTTTTAAAGCTTCCTGTGACGCACCCATTCCTTCCAGTGTAAAATTGAGTTGCTGACGATAGTGAACTGACAACAACGCATATCGGATTGCCATCGGGTCATAGCCTTTTTGAAGCAAATCGCGAAGCGTGTAAAAATTCCCTTTCGATTTCGACATTTTCTCGCCATTGACAAGCAGGTGTTTTGCATGAAGCCAGTACTTCACAAACGGCTTGCCGGTGGCGCCTTCGGACTGGGCAATTTCATTTTCATGATGCGGGAAAATCAAATCCTCACCTCCGGCATGAATATCGAAGGTCTCGCCTAAATATTTCATACTCATCGCAGAACACTCAATGTGCCAACCGGGCCGGCCTTTGCTCCACGGGGAATCCCAGGCGGGTTCTCCTTCTTTCGCTTTTTTCCAAAGCGCAAAATCAGCGGCTTCTTCTTTTTCGTACTCATCCACATCCACGCGAGCGCCTTGAATGTTTCCTTCCAGTTTCTTTTTGGAAAGCTTTCCGTAATTCGGAAATGTGCTGACGCGGTAGTAAACGGATCCGTCATTCACATAGGCGATTTTTTTTGCCACCAACTTCTCAATTAAAGCCACCATGGCTTTAATTTCCTCCGTCGCCCGAGGCGGATGCTCGGGATGGTTGGGCGGAAGGATATTGAGCGTTTTCAAATCTTCGCCAAACGCATCGATGTACGGTTGTGTAAAATCCTGTAATTTTTTCCCATCACGGTTGGCGCCTGCAATGGTTTTGTCATCCACATCAGTAATGTTCATCACGTGCTTGACTTTCAAACCTTGATATTCCAGAAAACGCCTCAGTAAATCTTCGAAAACAAAGGTGCGGAAGTTTCCGATGTGGGCGTAGTCATAAACCGTCGGACCGCAGGTATACAAGGAAACTTCGCCTTTTCGAAGCAGCTTCAATTCTTCGAGTGTTCCCGAAAGCGTATTAAAAAGTTTCATGAGGCCAGCGCCCGTTCAAAACGTTTTTTAATTTGATCCCGACTGAAAAGGGGAAAAATCCGCTTGAGCTCCGGACCGTGTTCTTTGCCGGTTAGCGCCAGACGAAGCGGCATGAATAAGTTTTTGCCTTTGGCTTTCACTTTGGGTTTGATTTGAGCGGCAAAATCATCGAATGGCAGGAGCATCCCTGCATTCAAAACATCCAATGCGGTGCGAAAAATCTCCTTCGCTTCAGGCGTTTGAATCATCGCCGGACTCTCATATTGAAAATCGTCACTTAAAACCTCAAGTCTTTCTGGAAGCTGGTCAAAATGCTCGATATTATCTTTAAAAACGGGCAAAATCTTGTGGACCAGCGTTTCGTCCTGCCGAAGAAGCTTTTGCTCCTTCAAATAAGCCAGTGCATGCCTTGAAAAATCTTCATCCGAAAGTATTCTCAAGTGCTGGCCGTTCACCCAATCCAATTTCTGAGAATCATAATTCGACCTGGATTTATTCACCTGCTTTAAATCAAATGCTTTCTGGAGTTCCTGCCAACTGAAAATCTCCCGGTTATCTCCCGGCGCCCACCCCAAAAGCGCAATGTAATTTGCCAAGGCCTGCGGCAGAATGCCTTTCCTCCGAAACTCGCGTACCGAAACGGACTCCAGGCGTTTGGAAAGCGGCTCGCCGCCGGGCCCGTGTACCAAAGACAGATGCCCGTATTGAGGCGGCTTAAATCCCATCGCTTCGAGAAGCAGAATATGTTTCGGGGTATTCGAAAGATGATCTTCGCCGCGAATCACGTGCGTGATGTTCATGAGGGCATCATCCACACACACCGCCAGATGAAATGTCGGCGTTCCGTCCGCGCGTTGAATCACAAAATCGCCCAGCATCTCGTCCAAATTAAACGACACTTCACCGCGAACGAGGTCGTTCATCTTCAGTTTCGGATTCTCAATTTTAAAACGCACCGTCGGCCGGATGCCCTGGGCCTTTCGCTTTTCAATCTCCGCCTTGGAAAAATCGCGTCCTCGATTGTCAAAACGCGGCGGACGCTTTTCGGCACGGGCAAGCCGTTTCATCTCTTCAATTTCTTCTTCCGTCACATAACAATGGTACGCCTTCCCCTCCTGGATCAAAGTCTGAGCATACTGCCGATAAATGGAAAAACGTTCGGACGCGAGATAAGGACCCGAAGCACCTCCCACCTCCGGCCCTTCATCCCACCGAATTCCCATCCACAGCAGATCTTCCGTCAGCGCTTGACGGTATTCAGCTTCGGAACGCTCAGGGTCGGTATCCTCTATCCGGAGAATGAACGTACCGCCTTCGCGCTTTGCGAAAAGATAATTAAAAAGTGCGGTACGGATATTCCCCAAATGGAGATAGCCGGTCGGTGAAGGTGCAAATCGAACGCGAATGGAACCCATTATTCGTTGGAGGTTAAAACGACCAAGGCTTGGCAGGATGCCGCTAGACTCAACCCTTCGGGGCCAAGGCCCTCTGCCGTTTTGGCTTTAATGCTGACGTTATCGGAAGAAAGATTCAATAATTTTGCCACGCGTGCTTGAACTGCCTTTTTTTTCGTTCCCAGCTTTGGCCTCTCGAGAACAATCGTTGCATCCACTTGAGCGGGGCGAAATCCTTTTCCCGCTGCCATTTTAAGCGCTGCCGTCACAAAACACTCACTCCTTGCATTCCGCCACCTCTTATCTCGGTCGGAAAAGAAATCGCCGATATCCCCCGCTCCGATCGCCCCCAAAATGGCATCCGTAATTGCGTGAAGCAAGAGATCGCCATCGGAATGCCCCATCGGCCCCACCGGGGAGGGAATCCGCACACCGCCGAGATAAAAAGGTCGTTTCGAAACCAATTGATGCCGGTCAAATCCAAGCCCAAAACGCAAAGACCGGTTCTGATTCATTAAACTCCTAACTAAAATGAGATCTTGATACGTGGTGACTTTCAGATTGGGTTCTGAATGAAGCACGGCCTTCATCTCGCCGCCGATCGCTTCGATCAAAGCCGCGTCGTCCGTCGCCCGAAAAGCACGATCGCCCAACGTCTCATAAGATTTCAAAAGAGCCGACTTTTTAATAATCTGCGGCGTCTGCGCTTCAAAAAGCTGGGTTCTGTCCAGGGTACGTTTGATCTTTCCCGTTCCCGGTTGAAACACTTTGACGGTGGGAACTACGGATTGTCCCAACACAACCCCATCGGCTCCGTTTAAGTTTTTGAGTAAATGCTGAAACCACCTGGTTTTGATTAAAGGTCTCGCTGCATCATGAATGCAGACGTATGTGGTTTTTGGAGAGGTTCGCTTTAAAGCATTCCAGACCGACTCGGCGCGCGTCCGACCGCCCGGAACCGTCACAATCGGTTTTTTAAACCGATGTTGAGCCAGAACTTCCTTTCGAAACCGTTTGAGGCTGCCCGGCTCTACTGCCACGATGACTTCTCGCACCTGAGGCAGCGCATCGAACGCGGCAAGCGTATACGTCATCAAAGGCCGGCCGTTGATAGGCGCGTAGAGCTTTGCGGCTAAACGGTTCTCTGCTCCTTCACGAAATCTGCGGCTTGAACCCGCGGCTGGAATAATGACGCTAACGGCTCTCATCGGTTGGTTTTGCAAAGATCATGCGCCCCGCCTGTGTCTGAAGAACGCTGGTAATCGTCACCGAAAGTGTCTGGCCGATCCGGCGTCTTCCGCCGTCGACCACCACCATCGTTCCATCATCCAGATAAGCAACGCCCTGATCTTGTTCCTTCCCTTCCTTCAAAACCTTCACTTGCATCATCTCGCCCGGAATCACAATGGGTTTGAGCGCATTGGCCAATTCATTAATGTTCAAAACCTTGACGCCTTGAAGTTCGGCTACTTTGTTCAAATTGAAATCATTGGTCAACACCTTGCCGCCGATCTCCAACCCCAATTTGACCAGCTTCGCATCCACCGCGTTCAGTTCCGGATAATCGGTTTCGTGAATTTTGATTTCAATCTGCGGATTTTTCTTCATCCGGTTCAAAATATCGAGCCCACGCCTGCCTCGATTCCGTTTCAGGGGATCCGAGGAATCCGCAATCAATTGGAGTTCTTTCAAAACAAAACGCGGTAAATACAATTTCCCGCTCAGAAAAGCCGTCTCGCAAATATCGGCAACCCGGCCGTCGATAATCACGCTGGTATCCAGCAACACAATATCTTCGGCAGCGCCCTTTGCCGTAAACTTCACAAAGGGAATCATCACCGCAAACTCATCCTGTCCGCGCAAAACGGTAATCGCGCCCAGATACGCAAAAATAGCTGCCGAGATAATCCCAAATTGCGCCAGTTGATCCTGCGGCACGCCCGCGAAATTATAGGCGACTTGCATTAACAGGGAATGGATCCAAAGACCCAACGCAGAGCCGATGAGGACTGAGAGAATATTACGAACGCTGAGATGCTTGAAATAAAGGTCGAGTAAAATGACCACGAAACCCGCAAGCGCTCCAAACAGCGCCGCCAGCCACGGAAACTGATTGAGCAATCCTCCCGAAAAATACCGGACCCCCAAGTACTGGCCGATCAAAGTAAAAGCAATCAAAACGATAAAACGAAGCAGCATAATCATAGGAATCAAACCTGCCTTTCTTAAGAAAATTAAGGAACACGTTGATCGCGTTAAAATGAGCCAACATCAATATGAGCCTTTACTCCTTCTTAAATAATTTCCAAGGATGTTTCTTAATATCTGCCGTGAAATCGCGAAGATCGTTATACAGTTCATCTTCGACAACCAGTTTTCCCAGCGTACCCTCCGCTTGATTGATCCGTCCTAAGAGGATATCCATTTTCTGAGTGACCCGGTTTAGATTCGAAGCCATCGTGCGAAGATCTTTTTCCTGGCCGCCCGTAATCTCATTCATTGAGGTTAACAATTGATTCATATTCACAAGCGAGCTCTTCAGCAATTTCAGCGTCTCCTGATCGCCAAAAGCATCGGTGATGCTCTTCGTAAACAAATCCACCCGCTCCATAATGGAATTGCCTTGCTTAATGAGATCATCCAAAGTCGGCGGTGAAATACCATCCGCTACCACATCGCCGTCTTTCAAAATTCTTCCGCCTTCTACGACCGGCGTGATCGCAATGTGCGGTTCACTCATAATATGAGTCCCCTGAACGCTGAATTTGTAATGCTCATGGACCACCACCCCTTTTTCCACGAAAAAAGTAATCTCTACCTTTACGCTTTCGCCTTCCTTTTGAGGTTTTAAAATTCTGACTTTCGAAACCTCTCCCACCCGAACGCCTGAGAACCGGACCGGGGCACCCTTGTTAATAATCCCAACGTAATCAAATTGAGCACTCAGGTGATAACCCGGCCTAAAAAAATAAATCCCGCTCACAAAAAAGACGATGATAGAAAAAATTAAAAAACCGACCAATACGAAAAATCCGACCGCTACCTCAAGTCTTGGTTTATTCATAAATGCCCCTCCCGGTATTGATTTCATGAAGCTGGATCGTTGGCCAGCCAAAAAAATTATGATTCGTGATGATTGTCATGATTGCCCACCAAATATCGGTGGCTGGCTTCTTCGCTTGTAATAGGGCCCTGCGCGGATCCGGTAATAAACTGACGAATCACGGGATTTTCTGTTTTCCGGATTTCGTCAGGGGTTCCGGCACCGACAATTTTTCCGTCATACAAAAGCGCTATCCGCGTTCCCACTTTATAGGCGCTCGTCATATCATGCGTCACTACGATCGAGGTAATTTGCAAGCGCTTCTGCATTCTCAAAATCAAATCATTAATGGCGTCTGCCATGATCGGATCCAGTCCGGTCGTCGGTTCATCATAGAGAATGATTTTGGGTTCGGTGCAAATTGCCCGTGCCAAACCGACTCGTTTCTTCATCCCGCCTGACAGCTCCGCCGGCATCAAATCTTCAATCCCGCTCAAACCCACAAGTCTCAACTTCTCTTTCACGCGGCGGCCGATTTCTTCACTCGGTAAATGCGTATGTTCATAAAGTGAGAAACCGACATTTTCTCTAACGGTCAGCGAATCAAAAAGTGCGGCACCTTGAAACAGCATGCCGATTTGCATCCTGAAATGATTAATTTCATCATCATCCACGTCAAACACGTTAACACCGTCAATTAATATCTTTCCGGAATCCGGTTTCATAATCCCCATCACATGTTTCATCAGCACACTTTTCCCGCAGCCGGATCGGCCGATAATCACCATCGTCTCGCCGGTTTCAATCTTGAGATTGACACCGGAAAGAACGCGCTTTCCGCCAAATGATTTGTGAAGATCGCATATTTCAATCATCATTAAAAAATAAGGTAAAAGAATCCCGTAAAAAATGTGTCAAACACGATAATTGAAATAAATGAAACAACAACCGCCATGGTGGTAGACTGACCCACTCCCTCGGCACCGCCTTTTGTTTTAAACCCGAAATAGCAGCTGACAATGGCAATCACAATCCCAAAGACAAATGCCTTAATTAAACCGGTATAAACGTCTTTCAAAATAAGGGCGGTGACGGTGCGATTAAAATATTGATAATGACTGATCCCCAATTTGAATACGCCGACGCAATAACCGCCCGCAATGCCGATCACATCGGCATAAAGTGTCAGAAATACCAGCATGACGCACGAGGCCAAAAAGCGCGGTACGACCAGGTAATGGATGGGGTCCGTCGCAAGCGACTTTAAAGCGTCAATTTGCTCGGTGACTTTCATCGTTCCCAACTCTGCCGCCATCGAAGCGCCCACGCGTCCTGCCACCATCATGGCAGTCAACACCGGTCCCAGTTCCCTCGTAATGGAGAGCGCAACCAGATCCGAGGTAAACTGTTCCGCTGAAAAAAGCCTCAGCTGATAAGAAGACTGGAGCGCTAAAACAATTCCGGTAAACAACGACGTCAACATAACCAACGGAAGAGAGGCCACCCCGATCTTGTAAGCTTGCTCCAGGGTCGCCCGCCATCTGAGCCGCGTTGACATGGCGGTTGCCAATGTCCGCCAGAAGAGAATGGAAATGCCGCCTGAACCTTCGAACAGTTCGACGGTGTACCGCCCGAGCTTTCCAAACCACTTTTGAATATCAGCGATTTTTCTCAAATAAGTCAGAGAAACTTTAGCCATTGTTTTCGGTTAAAACCTAATTTTAGATCCTGCCGTTAAAGATTCTTCTTGCGTTTTACTTTCTTCAGCCGCAACGCTCAAGCTGGTCCGGCTTCCGATTTTGTACTCCGCTTCGACCTTGGAACTTCTTGTATCCATCCCCCGCAAACCCGATGTTCCGGAACGTTCTAAATGGGTGCTGAAATCACCCGGAACGCGTCCCTTGAGTTCACTTGATAATTCGATGCCTTTCCAAATGACGACGTGCTCCAAATTATCAACATGAACCCCTTCTAAAAAATTCTGGAGTTCGAAGTCAAACCCGCCTTTGAGCAGAAATGTATTCTTCCCTTTCACCACTTTTGAATCTTTCAACAACAAATAAGGCAAACGACCCGAGAAATGAATCATGGCTCGATCGTAATCCAATTTTCCAACGGTACCGCCTTCGATCGTAAAAGCACCCTCCAGCTGCGGCTGATCCAGCGGACCTTTGATGTCCAACGTCCCTTCAAGCGTTCCCATTAAAGACATCGGGAGCGGATGCGTGCCAAACGACTCAAGCTCGCTCAAAGAAAAACGGCCCATTCTAAGCCTCAAGTCCGCCTCCGGAACCTGACCGAATGAAACTTTACCGCGTAATTCAGAAATGTTCCCCCACCGAGCAACCACCTCCTCCAAGCCCTTCACGGAAAGCCGGGCACTCGCATGAAAATCGCGGAGTAGTTGATACTGAAGAATAAGGTAGTCGGTTTCCATCTGAAGATCAAAACCGTGATCCCCTCTCTGCCACTCCTCCTCGTCAGGCTTGAGGTTGAAGGTGGCATACGTCACCAGGTCAAAACCAAAGAGCTTCAGATGATCTGTTTTAAGAATTAATTTTGAATTGAAATCCTCAATGGAAAAATTGATCTGAAAGCGTTCGCCGGATGCCTTTTCCCATTCCAATTGGTAGATCCCGGAACGGAGATCAAATTGACTGGATGCCTCCGAGAAGTGATGAACTTTCAGGTGTTCTACTCGAAATGAGGACGGCCGACCGATGAGTGAACCGGAAAATGGGTGCGTTTCGCGAAGGTATCGGACATTGCCCCGCATCTCGCCATGGTTAAAGTCAGCTTTAACCTCCAGATGAATCGGAAACCGGCTTTCCTGAATCTTGACCGAAAGGGCGATCATTGGTTTCTCTGAAAAAGCGCTTTCAATCCGGCCTGACAATTCACACCGAATGCCTCGGAATAAAAAATGGATCTGGCGGATCGTCACCGTATCCCCTTGAAGGCTCACGTCACCATTTAAGTGTGAAATCGGGATCCGGCTTGCCGCAGAAAAAGCAATATCACTGAGCGTCATTTCAAGTTGGTACGTTTTCCGGGTCAGATTTACTTCGCCATAGGCCAAAACGGAGCCTTCCGCCCCGCCGGACAAACGCGACTTGAATCGAACGTCAAATAATTCGCCTTTCTTAGGAACCGCTTTCCCTTCAATCGCCGTCAACCGAAGACCTTCGGCTGAGCGAAACCACGGTAACTCAACCTGGCCGTCTTCGAATTCGAAACGCGTCAGAATTCCGTGATCTGAACGAAGAAGATTGATGTCAAAGAGCGATCCGGCTGCCTCAAAAGCACGAAATGTTAATCGGGGTGCATCCAGGAAAACTTCCGTCGGAACTTTGAAATTCCGCTTTAAGAAACTCAACAAATCGTAGCTGATCACAATTTTCTTAATCCCCAACACAGAAGGATATTGTGTTTGTGTCTGTCCGATTTTAAGACCGCTCAAAGAAATATGCTTCAAAAGACCGACGTTGATCTTGTCCACATGGACCGGCACCTTTAAAAACGCGCTCATTCGTTTCTCGGTCACGGCTTTCAGATCGGATACCACCACTCGCTTTTTCAAAAATCGGTAAAACTGAAAAAACCCCAATACGATGACGGCTGAAATGATCATCGCCGCAATCAACCTGTATATCATGACCGTACACAAACCCAATTCCGGAAAACGAACACAACTGTCACCTAAGAAGTCTTCTCAAAAACGATGATTTCTCCTTTGAGAATAGCTTTTACTTTGTCTCCCTCTTTAAATTTACCGCTCAATATTTCCTCGGCTAAAACGTTTTCGATATACCGCTGAATGGTTCGCTTCAGCGGCCGTGCCCCGAACGTAATATCGTAACCTTTGTCGATCAAAAACTTGAGGACTTCCGGACTCAAAATCAGCTCCATCTTCTTATCCTTCATGCGCTCCATCACCTCCGAAAGTTCGATCTCGATGATCTTTTCCAGATCTTCCCGAGTCAATTGATGGAACACAATGATGTCGTCCACACGGTTCAGAAATTCAGGCCGAAACGATTTCTTGGATTCGTCCAAAAATCGTTCTTTCATGGCCTGATAACTCTCTTCTCTTTCCTTGGGCTTAAATCCGAGATCGCCTCCGTGTTTCACAACCTCAGCGCCAATATTCGAAGTCATGATCAGAACGGTGTTCCTAAAATCCACCCGGCGCCCGAATGAATCCGTCAGGCGTCCGTCCTCCATCACTTGAAGCAAAATGTTAAAGACATCCGGATGCGCTTTTTCAATTTCATCCAGCAGCACCACCGAATACGGCCGCCGCCTCACCTTCTCCGTCAACTGCCCCCCTTCTTCATAACCGACGTAACCCGGAGGCGCGCCGACCAAGCGGGACACGTTAAATTTCTCGCCATATTCGGACATGTCAATCTGAACCACCGCATCCTGATCGCCGAACATGAATTCTGCAAGCGCACGAGCCAGCAAGGTTTTACCGACACCCGTCGGGCCCATGAAAATAAAATTCCCGATCGGCCGCTTGGGATTTCTCAATCCGGAACGCGAGCGGCGGACGGCATGGGCAACCGCTTTAATCGCCTCCTCCTGTCCGATGACGCGCTTATGGAGTTCATCTTCCATTCGGAGCAACCGCGTCTGCTCTTTCTCTTCGATCCGCTGGAGCGGCACACCCGTCCACTTCGAAACAATCACCGCGATATCTTCTTCGCCCACTTCGATTTCAATTTCCGATTTTGATTCCTTCCAGCTCTTCTTAATTTTGGAAAGCTCTTCCTTGGCGCGGCGTTCCTCATCGCGAAGTTTTGCGGCTTTCTCGAAATCCTGCGCTTTAATCGCAGCTTCTTTTTCCATCTTGAATTCTTCGACACTGGCCTCCAATTTTTTCAAATCCTTCGGGAGCCGTGTGACCGAAAGGCGGGCACGCGAACCTGCTTCATCGATTAAATCGATCGCTTTATCCGGCAAAAACCGGCCGCTGATATAACGGTCCGACATTTTTGCGGCGGCTTCCAACGCTTCGTCTTTAAATTTCACGCGATGATGCGCTTCATATCGGTCGCGCAAACCCTTCAAAATCGCGATCGTCTCCTCCACCGTCGGCGGATCGACATTGATCGTTTGGAACCTGCGGGCAAGCGCAGCATCCTTCTCGATGTATTTACGATACTCATCCAACGTCGTGGCGCCGATACACTGAATTTCACCGCGGGAAAGCGCGGGCTTCAAAATATTCGATGCGTCAATCGCCCCTTCCGCACCACCGGCACCGAC
>JACQQT010000033.1 GCA_016206815.1 Candidatus Omnitrophota bacterium
GATTTCAGGCGCTTCGGAGGCAGCCTCATTCATTTCGGGGACAATCCCTTGGATGCTTCAGGGGGAGTCGTCCTAGGCCTCAAAGCCACAGGCACCGCCAAACTCAAACTGGAGTTTGAGGATATCAACAAAAAGAAAGTCACGGTCTTAGCCGAAGGCCTCACGAATAACTTCCAAAACTATAAAGTGACCGCTCAGTTACTCGCTTTGGCGGAAGTCTCCGGTTTTGACATCACCCAAATTAAAGTGATCGCGATTGTGGTGGATGACACCGTCTCAGGAAGTAAACTCGCTCAAGGGACTGTGGAAGTGAATACGAGAGGGCTTCGGCTAGGTTTAGAAGTGAGTCCTGAGACGGGAGCTTACAATGCCAGTTTAAATACACCTTTGCCGAATAATCCGGGCGCGAGCGAAATTGAGCCGGGCGGCCATAATACGGTGACAGCATCCAGCCAACCGGATGCGGATACCTTTGTCATCAATTACAACCTTGCGAACGGCATCGACGATGATTTTTCAAAATGGGGAGGAATATTCATCAATTGGGGACTGAATACGACCAAGCTGTTTGATTTGTCGAGCCTGCCTGATGAAACACTTGTCCTTGGATTAAGCGCGACGGGGACAAACCGCGTAAAAGTGGAATTTATTGTAGGTGAAGATTCAAATCCGGCTGACGGGAAGTTGGATACAGACGCGAATAACTTTCTGGTTCACGAAAAGAAAGTAACCGTGATTGTAAATGGCGTAACGGGCAATCTTCAAAATTTTAAATTTTCACGTGCGCTTTTAGAACAGGCGGGAGTCACCGGTTTTGATCCCTCACGGATTGCGGCGATGGCCATTGTTGTCGATGATACTCTTTCCGGAAGTAAAACAGCAATCGGAAATTTAACGTTAAATGTTCCTGGTTTCATCGTCGGCGGCAGCGCTGTCTTGCCACAGGTTCTTCCCGATTCAACATTGACACCCGAGACAATGCCGAGGCTGCCCGGGTTTCCGCCTAACACCATTGTAAAACCGGATGATCCTAGTACACCTGGGGAAGACAACGCTAGTTTCATCACTAAAAGCCAAGGCCACCGCGGGGTTTTATTGAATTACAGTACGGTCGTTACCGATGAAAATCCGAAGCCGGGTAATTTTGTAGGAGCCGGTTTTACCTATGACAATTTCGGCACTACCGAAATTGAAACGGTTGATTTCAGCACTCTGACGGATATAAGTTTTGGCATTAGGGGCGATGTCGATCAAGTGAAGTTTGAAATTTTGGATAATATGGTAATCGGCCAGCATCCGGATGGGACGGATCAATATCGGAAGGTTGAACTTCGATTGACCGGCATCAACCCCGTTCTTGAGAAAGTATGGACGATCAATGTTGCTCAATATTTAGAAGGAAAAATCGATCTGACGCATGTACGCTTAATTTACTTTGTCGTAGAGGGCGAAAACAAGCAAGGGATGTTAGAAGTGAATCGTTGGCCGGGCACTCCCATAATCAATGTTCCGGGGCCGGTTTTGCCGGCGGCAAATTTGACAGCGGCAGATATTATCAGCC
>JACQQT010000031.1 GCA_016206815.1 Candidatus Omnitrophota bacterium
ATCCGATAGATGCCTCTTCCAATCATTGCAATCACAATGGGTGATCCCGGAGGGATTGGGCCTGAAATTATTTTGAAATCGCTTCCCAACATGCCGCTTGGAAAAACGCTCTACATGATTATCGGAAGTGAGGAAGTGTTCCAATACGCCAGCCAGCATTTGAACATTCCGTTTCGTCCTCACGTGGTCCCGACGCTGGATCGAGCGCTTTTGAGTGAATCTCAAATCAATTTGTTGGACATTACCCAAGAGGCAAAGACGGTTTATGAAAACGCTTTTGAGGAAACCCGCGAGGACAACGAAGTTTTTTCTGTCGGCCAAGTTTCGAAATGGAATGCCGCGCTTGCCTATTCGGCATTCAAGGTAGCCGCCTATCAGGGGGCTTGTGGTTTAATCGACGGTCTTGTAACGGCCCCGGTTCATAAGTCGGCCGTCCGGTTAGTCGATCCTAAATTTTCAGGCCACACGGAATATCTCGCCCGGGTGGCGCGAGTTCAAGAATTTGCGATGATGTTCGTAAGCGACCGCCTTCGCGTGACCTTGGCGACCATTCATCTGCCGCTCAAAAAAGTTTCTCGTTCGTTAACAAAAGAGGGGATTGAAAGCAAGATTAAGCTGACGCACGATTTTTTGAAACGGTATTTGAAAATCGAGTTTCCCAAAATCGGGGTGGCGGCTTTAAATCCCCATGGAAGGGAATTCGGGACCGAGGAGGAGGAGATCATCGTTCCGGCCGTTGAGTGCGCCAGACGGTCAGGCATTCAGGTAGAAGGACCTTTGCCGGGAGACCAGGTATTTTTCGACGCTTATGAGAAACGCTTGGATGCGGTGGTCGCCATGTATCATGATCAAGGACTCGCCCCGTTTAAAATGATTGCTTTTCGGGAAGGGGTCAACGTGACGCTTGGGCTTCCGTACCTCAGGACTTCTCCGGATCACGGCACTGCCTTTAATATCGCCTACCAGAATCGGGCTTTTCCGGACGCTTTTGTCCAATCCATCCGGTTGATCGAAGAATCACTGACCGCCTGATTCTTCAAACGTTCGTTTCAATTCGTTTGAGGAGACGGCGAACGCTTTCTTGGAAGGCCTCAGTGGGAGGGAGTAAACTGATCACTATGTAAGCCTCTTCTTCAAAGTCGTAAAAATATCCCGGATGGACGTAAACATGATCTTGCTTTAGAAATTCAAGCGCCCAATCTTCTTCGCTTTTATTTTTCGCCAGACGCAAAACCGCATACCATCCGCCCTCGGTATCCAGCAGGCTGACCGCACGAACGCTCGACACTTCACGAGTGAGAAAGGTCCGGTTTTCTTGAATTCGATCTTGGATTTCGCGTTGAATTTCGCTCTTCAGCAAAAACCAGGAGGAAAGCGCCTGTTGAACCGGGGCGTTCACGGAAAGATAGGTATCCAGGATTATGTCAAGCCGGTCCAGCGATTGAGCAAGCACGGCTTCCGGACCGGTGGCGGCCATCCAAGCCAATTTCATCTGGGGAAGGCCCAATGTTTTTGAAATTCCTCCGAGAGTAAATGTTAAGACTTCTCGGTGACCGGCGAGGGAAGTTGCACGCAACGGATCATCGGCAACGGGATATTCGAAAAATACCTCATCCGATATGATCGCCAGTGATTTTTCTTTTGCAATGTCTAGAATTTCACTCAATTCTGTTTTTTTGACAAAAGAACCGGTTGGGTTATTCGGATGGACCAGGATGATCGCTCTGGTTTCCGGTCCGACGGCTTCAGAAAGACTCGGAATGTCGATATGCCATCCGGATGACGCGTACCGCAGCGAATAAGACTTGATGGAAACGTCGTTCAAGCCGGCGAGAAAATCGAAGAGCGGATAACTGGGTCGGGGGGCTAGGATGCTTTCGCCCGGATTTAACAGCAAGCGGAAAAGGAATGTGTAGGCTTCGCTCGTGCTTGCCGTTAAAAGGATTTGATTTTCATTCAAGACAATGTGCCGCGCGCGGTAGTCATTTTGAATCAGTTTTCTGGCTTCCGGGAGTCCTTTTGAAATGGGGTCATACTTGACGTTTGAAGGATGTGCGAGAGGTTGGAGTAACTCGGAGTTGAGATATCGGAAGTGACACCGGGTGGGGTTTGATTCCGTTAAATCTAAGATTTTCGCGCCCGCCTTTTGTAAGGATTGGAGACAAGAGCTGAGTGGATTGGTAGAGAATTTCCAATTGGTTCGGGATGCAAACATAAATGATCGGGCTTCTTGGGTTGACAGTCAATCGACTAAGGACTAAAATTCCGAAACATTGAAAAGACATTATCTCATGAGGTTAAGTGTAAAATCAAATAAGTTAGCCCGATGCCTGCTTTGAAAACGCATTCATTACGAAACGATCGGCTAGAACTCACCCTTTCACCGGAGAATGGTTGCTATTGGCGCGCCTTGCGCATTTTTTTGGACGGTCAATGGATCCCTCTCTTGAAGCCTCTGGAGGGTGAGGCGCCGCCTTTTCATTTCGGTTCTTATGTGATGGCGCCTTGGTCCAATCGGGTGGTTCAGGGCGTTTTCGAATTTGAAGGAGAAAGATACCGCCTCCGAAAAAATTTTTTCGATGACACGGCGATTCACGGCGACGTCCGGAACCGTTCTTGGGAAGTTCGGAAGGCGACCCTTGAAGCGTTTGAAGCAGTATTAGACTCGAGGCGATTTCAGGATTTTAATTTTCCGTTTCGATTGGTATTTCAACACAAGCTGGAACTTCACGACAGCCGCCTCCTGATGTCCCTTGTCATTGAAAACGTGGATCAAAGGCCGGCGCCTGTGGGAATGGGTTTTCATCCGTTTTTTAAACGGCGTTTGACGAATCGCGATCAAGACGTTGTGGTATTGCTTGCGGCGAATCAAGTTTATCCGGACGAGAAGTGTATTCCCACCGGACCTGCGGTAGCCGTCGGCGGCAAAACAGATTTACGGTCGAAGCGATTTCTCGGGAATCCAAATCTGGACCATTGTTTCACCGGTTTAACGAATCAGGTGGTACGCCTTCTTTATTTGGGGTCCGATCGGGAGGTTCAAATAAAAATGGACCCGATCTTTACACACGTTGTGGTGTATGCCCCCAACGATCTATACGGAAGAGCAAAAGATTTTGTTGCGGTAGAGCCGGTCACGCATGTGAATAACGGGTTCAATTTCTTAGCCCGCGGATGGCAAGGAACGGGTGTTAAAATTCTAAAACCCAGGGAGAAATGGGAAGGGATATGCGAACTTTCAGTGACGAATCTGAGCGGCCGGTAGACAAAACGCTTTCACTGAGGGCGGCCGAAATGCCTCCGGGTGTAACTGCCGAGGTGTTAGCGTCAAAGAAGAAAGTTCAAACGAAGAAATGGCTTTTCGGAATTTTATTTCTCTTGGTCTTCGGTATTTGCTTGGCAAGCTGGTTTTATTTTAAAGGCAAGCCCCAACCGCAGTTTTTGCAAGTTGTTTCCGAGGTAGTGCCGTTAGTTCTCGTTGAGCAATTCAAATTCGAGCAGTCCTCGCTTTTCAATGATTGGAAGGAACATGTGTTCAAAGAGAAGACTTCTTATCAAGTGGAGGTCGATGAGCATTACGAAAACATGTTGCATGCCCAAAGCGAAGGGACATCGTCGGTTTTATTCAAAGAAGTAGACATCGATTTATCTCAAAGACCTTTCCTCGCTTGGGAGTGGAAGGTGAACCAGTTTCCGTCGAATAAGCAGAACAAAACCTTAGCCGCCCAATCCGATAATGATTTTGGAGCACGAATTTATGCTGTCTTTGGCGGCAAAACGCCCTTTCTTTCAAGTGTCATTCAATATGTGTGGGATGACCATTTTCCGGAAGGCACATTTGTGACAAGCCCTTATGCAAGGAATGTCAGAATTTTTGTCGTGCAGAGCGGAAGCAAAGGGATTCAAGACGGTTGGGGGATTCAGCGCAGGGATTTGGTTAAAGACTATCAAATGCTTTTCGGGAAACCGCCGCGAGGGAAGTTAATAGCGGTTGGTATGATGTCTGATTCCGATAACACCGGTACCGCTTCCGGTGCTTATTTTCGGAATTTTCGCGCTCAAAAACCAAAAACAGCGATTGAAGGAAAATCTTTGGGATCTAAGCGGCGACTCCCCACAATTGGCGAAGTCGTTTCTCGAATCTGGCAAACAGCAACCGATCAAATAGGAGCCCTACCGAAACGATTAAAAGCATCACGGCCATAACTTGCGGCATGTCGTTCAATTCCCGCCCCACTTGAAGAAGATGGCCTAACCCGATACTTACAAAAAGTAACTCTCCGGCCATCAGAGACCGCCAAGCAAAAGACCAGCCCAATTTCATTCCGGTCGCAATAGAAGGTAGCGCAGCGGGGAGAATGACCCGTATATAAAGTTTGATTCCTTTGACCCCCATGGTCTCGGCGGCGCGGATATAAAGAGGGGGGATGTTTTTAATCCCGCTGTCGGTAGCAATGGCAATGGAAAGAAAAGCCCCCATGATCACCACAAATTGGATAGCTTGTTCACTCAAGCCGAACCATAAAATAGCAAGCGGTAACCAACAAATGCTGGGCAGTACCTGGAGCCCTGTCATCAGCGATCCAACTGTCTCATCTAAAGTTTTGAAGCGACCTACCAAGAGGCCGAGAGTCACTCCAAATAAAAGTGAGACCGTGTATCCAATGAGGATTCGTCGAACGCTGACGAGCGTTCCCAACAAAAATGTTCTATCTTGAAAACCCCAAAACAACGCTTTTACTACCTCCCAAGGCGAAGGGAAAAGATAGGGCGGCCAAAAACCAATCCTATATACCGCTTCCCAAATCAACACCAGCAGGACGTAGAAAATCAGCTTTCTTGAGAGTCCATTCACGATCAACCTCTTCCTTTAAAAATTTTTCGATCTCTTCTTTAAGTTCTTGTTGAATTTGTTGGGCATACACGACCACTTCCTGGCTGTTAATATCGCGCGGCCTTGGAAGATCAATTTGAAACTCTTTCTTAATTTGCCCGGGGCGGGCTGTGAAAACAAAAACCCGACTTCCAAGGCGCACAGCTTCCCTCACATTATGGGTAATAAAAATAACGGTTTGGTTGCTTTTAGCCCATATTTCCTGTATTTCCTCGTGCAAAAGATCTCTTGTCTGGGCATCCAGTGCGGCAAACGGCTCGTCCATTAGAAGAACAGACGGATTGAGGGCAAGCGCCCGGGCAATTGCAACGCGGCTTTTCATACCACCTGAAAGTTGATGGACGTAGGCTTTTTCAAAACGACCTAGGTGGACCAGGTGAAGCAAGGCGCGCGCGATTTCTTTGCGTTTTCTTGCCTCCAGCCGTCCTACGAGGCCAAACTCTACATTTTGAATTACATTGAGCCATGGGAAAAGCGCCGACTCCTGAAAGATCACTACGCGATCAATGCCGGGCGTTGTAACAGGAACGCCGTTTTTTTTGATTTGACCGCGCGTCGGCCGTTCTAGGCCTGCGATCATATTGAGAAGCGTTGTCTTTCCACAACCCGAAGGACCCACGAAACAGACGAATTCACCGGAATTAATTTGGATGGAAATGTTGTCAAGAGCCAAAACCTTGCCGTGAGGCGTGTCAAAATCTTTGGATAGGCCTTCGATTGAAAGTTGCATAAAATTCTTAGACATGTTGTTGAGATTCGGTTTTCGCTTGTTCCCAAAAAGAAAGTTCGTAAAGGTGATTGAGGTCAATTTTATTCCGGCCTAAATATCCGATTTCCGATGCCCGTTTGGCCGCTTCCAAAACCTGTGGTTCCATAGGGTCTGCAGTGAAAATGATGCGCCCAAAACTCTGATCCAGATAAACGGGCGGAAGCGCTTTTCCCGTTTCGTGTTTCAGTTCTTCATTAAAAAGCCGCTTCGCTTCCGTCAAGTGTTCCTCAATCCAATTCATTAAGGCTGTGTGGGCTTTCACCCATTGTTGTACCACTTCAGGGTGTCCATCCATAAATTTCTTTCTTACGACGAGAAGGGTAGTTGCGTAATCGCCGTTGGGCCAGAGTTCGCTTTCCTCAAAAAGGATTTTCGCATCAGTTTCGGCCACCAATCGGGAAACCCAGGGCTCTACGGTCCAAATCGCGTCAATTTGTTCTTTGGCAAAAGCAATCATTTGATCTCCGGCGTTAATGTTGAAAATGTCAACCTTGCCTCCCTGGGCGCGCGGTTTCAATCCTCTTTCTCGCATGAGATGAAGCAAGGCCACATCTTGTGTGTTTCCTTTCTGAGGGGTTGCTACTTTTTTTCCTTGGATGTCTTCAAATTTCTGAATTCCAGAATTTTTTCGTACCACAAAGGCACTTCCGCCGCTTGCGACACCTGAGACAACGCGCAACGCCTCGCCTTTCGACTTGATAAAACCGTTAATCGCGGGGTTTGGTCCTACATAAAGAATATCAATTTCTCCAGCAAATAGCGCTTCAATAGCTCCAGGCCCTGCATGAAACGTTTTCCACTCAATGTCTGCCTCAGGTCCGAGATGCGTCTCGAAATGCTTGGTTGCTTTGGCGATGAGAGCAGGGGCATGGGTCACATTTGGAAAATGCCCCGCGCGAATTTTGACGGTTCCTTTTTCAGAAAATGCATTTTGGGGAGTCAGCACAATTCCGATGATTCCGAAAATGATCAGAAACCATTTCAGCGATTTCATGGGATTAAATGTAGTACATCTCGTAGGATGATTTTGAGCCTGCAAGTTCGAGTGATTTTTCACAGACATCGGCAAGCGTTTTCTGGTCCAAAATTTTTGCGACAGCATCTCGTACTTCCAGAAGCACCGCATAAAGGCCGGGATGTTCCTTTTCTGTTTGGATCATTTTTTGAAGGACCTTTGCATTTTCGATTGGCGCAAGAGGGCCTTCAACCGAACGAATAACTTCTCCCAGAGTGATGTCTTTCGGATGTTTGGAAAGGGCATAGCCTCCATGTTGCCCTTTCGAACTGATGACAAAACCCGATTGTTTTAACTGGCTCATGATTTGTTCTAGGAATTTATAAGGAATGCTTTCGGAGTTTGCTATTTCGCGCAAGCAAAGTGTTGCCTCGCAGCTTGATGCAGCCGCGAGGGTAAGCAAAGCTTTTAAAGCATATTCCCCGCGTTTGGTGATTTTCATCTCATAGTAATCCTATAGGAATGGTATAATTATAGCACTTATCCTAATATCATCAAGTATTTTTTACTTCATTTCTGACTATTCATTTCACGATTGGCGTTTTTAGAGGTAGAATAACCCCTCGTTTTTATTAGGTACCGTCAGGAGGAAGTGATGGCTGCAAATAGGGAATTTGTACACAAACATACCGTCTATTTAAATGAGACCAATGCCATGGGCGGGGTGGTCTATTTCGCAAACTTCATCAAGTGGCAGGGCATCGTTCGGGAAGAATTTTTTATGAAAGCCTTTCCAAGCTGGCAGGAAGTGATGCGTCTTGTGATGGCAGGCAGTGCCAATATGATTACCGTGGAAGAACACTCCCGTTTTAAGCGTCCGGTTTCTTTTGGTGATACGGTGATTATCAAGCTGCAAACGGCCAACCTAAAGAAGTGTAGTTTTGACCTCGTTTTTAAAATGTATCGGAACAACGAAGAAGAATTAGTGTACGAAGGCTGGCAGCGGCTGACGTTTGATGACTACAAAGGAAATTTTATCCCCATCCCGGAACCCTTCCGAAAATCGATCCTGGAATATCAAAGCACGGCGGGTGAGCATAAGCGATCTTCTATGCGGGAACGGTCAAAGTCTTCTAGTTAAGCAGATCCGGTTGAATTCGATGAATCCCTTTATTTTGTCCGCATTTTGGAGTTTTATTTTTACGGCGGTTGCCGGTTTCTGTTTCGTTCTCAAACGGCAAACGAAGTCGGAACTGTTCTTCGGTCTTTTCTGGCTCGTCGTTGCCTATTGGACTTTTCTCCTGGCGTTCCAATTTGAGCTCATGGATCAATGGATTTCAGGTTTCCTGTGGGGATGGCTGCTTCATGCGGGATGTATTTTTGTCCCGGTTTTGTTTTTCCATTTCACCATTTATTTAATCGGCGAGAGAGCAAAATTTCAAAGCGCGCTGGTGGCGGCTTATTTAACAGGCGGTGTTTTTTTATTGCTCATTGCATTTTCAAATTTATTTACCGGGGAAATCATCCGCCACAGTGATTTGGCGTATCCAAAGCCCTCCGTCTTGTACCCCGCCTATATTTTGTTTTTTCAGGTCGTGGGGATTTTTGCCACGTGGCTTATTTTCCAATGGCGGAAAGCCATCAAGCCCGAAAGCCGTAAATGGCTCCATTTGTTTCTTTCGGTTCACATCATTGCTTATCTGGGCGTGATGGATAATTATATGTTTATGTATGAGGTCCGGATTTTTCCGTTTTTTCCTTACGGCCTTTACGGCATCCTTCCGTATGCGGTGGTTGGAAGTTACGCTTTTTCAAGACTCCGAAAGTCAAACGCTGTCAGTTAGACAGTTTGATTTTTGAGGGACTCATTTTTATCCATGCACCAGATTCAACTTCTTAGGAAATACGGCCTTTCCGTCCGAGGTTTTCGCGGCCAGCATTTGTTGGTCGATGAAAATGTTCAGCGTAAGATCGTTTCAGCGATCGATCCGAAGAGCAAGGAGACGATCGTTGAGATCGGTCCCGGCCTCGGCGCCATCACCGCGTTGCTTTTAGAAAGCGGGGCTCGGGTGATTGCGGTTGAACAGGACAGCCGGTTTGTCGAGATTCTTCAAGGCGAGCTGGGCCGGGATTTTAGGAAATTATCTTTGGTTCACGGCGATATTTTAAAAACGGATCTTCAAAAATTTGTAAAAGGTAAAATAAAGCTGAGGGTCATCGGGAATATCCCTTACTATATCACTTCTCCGATCCTGCTTTATCTCATCGGGCAACGTTCCAGGATTGATTCGGTTTACTTGACGATTCAGCGGGAAATTGCGGATCGGATTTTTGCACAGCCGGGCAGCAAAGCTTACGGCCGTTTGTCGCTGTTGGTTCGTTTTTATGCCGATGCGAACCGTCTTTTCGAGATTTCCCGGAATTGTTTTTCGCCCGTTCCGAATGTTGATTCCACTTTCATCGAGCTGGTTTTCCGGAGAGCGCTTCCGAGTTCCATTGATGAGAGCGTTTTATTTAAGATCATTCAGTACGGATTTAAATCCCGGCGGAAAAATATTTTGAATGCGATCTCAGAAGGATTCAAAGATCAAATGCCCAGGGAAGAGATTCGCGCCCTGATCCATTCGGCCGGATTAAGGGATACCATGCGCGCCGAAGAACTGATGCTAAAAGATTTTATTCGCTTGGCGGAACACATGGGGAAGCGCTGCCTGGGCAGCAGCGTTGACTTTGCGGACTAGATATGTTACTATCCCCTTTAATTATAAGGACTTAAGTCATGTCTCAAAAATTTGATATTCAACAGCTTGCAGAGCTCGTGCGTCTTAATTTAAAACCGGATGAGCGTGCCAAACTTTCCCGGGACCTTGAGAAGATATTAGCTTATGTCGAGCAGCTTCAAACCTTAGAGACGGATCAGGTTCAACCTACCAGCCACGTTCTTCAGATTGAAAATGTTTTCCGCAAGGATATCGTGAAACCATCCAAAGTCAGGGAATCCGTTTTGAAATACGCTCCGAAGCGTTCCAATCAATTTTTTAAAGTTCCGAAAGTCATCGAGGAAACTTAAGCCGATGGAACTTTTTCGCCTTACCATCAAACAGGCACAAGAAGTCGTCCGGAAAACTCCGAAGCAGGCAGGAGAACTCCTTCAAGCTTTAACGAAACGGATCGGACAAGTTGATTCCAAGCTGAAAGCTTACGTTCGCTTTAATCCAAACCACATTCAGCTTCCGAAGCGCTCTGATCAAAATGCACCGCTTCTGGGAATTCCGATTTCAGTCAAAGACAACATGGTGACGCAGGATTGGGAAACGACCTGCGGTTCCAAGATTTTGAAAGGTTTTGTTCCTCCCTATGATGCAACGGTGATCAAAAAACTGAAAGAAGCGGGCGCAACCATTTTTGGAAAATGCAATATGGATGAGTTTGCATTTGGATCTTCTTGTGAAACATCTTGTTTCGGCCCCACCCGAAATCCGTGGAATGTCGACTGCGTGCCGGGCGGCTCCAGCGGAGGTTCCGCCGCCGCGGTTGCGAGCGATACGGCGATTGCCGCATTAGGGTCGGACACGGGCGGTTCGATTCGCCAGCCGGCAAGTTTCTGCGGCGTTGTGGGTTTAAAACCCACCTATGGCCGCGTTTCGCGCTACGGTCTTGTGGCTTTTGGTTCAAGTTTAGATCAGATCGGACCTATTACAAAAACCGTGGAAGATGCCGCGATCCTGCTGAATGTCATTGCCGGCCACGATGAATGCGATTCTACTTCGGCGGATATTCCGGTCCCTGATTACACCTCTTTTTTGGGAAAGAATGTGAAGGGACTCAAGATCGGGCTTCCGAAAGAATATTTTGCCGAAGGCTTGAATCCTCAGGTTGAGAGAAAAGTGAAAGAGGCAATCACCGTGCTGCGGGATTTGGGAGCCGGTTGCGTGGAGGTGAGTTTGCCGTACATGAAGTATGCCGTTGCCGTTTATTACGTGGTGGCGGTAGCTGAGGCCAGTTCCAACCTAGGCCGGTTTGACGGGGTTCAATACGGTTTGCGTGCTGAAAATTCCAATCTTCGCGATATGTATTTTGAAACGAGGAATCAGGGTTTCGGTGCGGAAGCGAAACGCAGAATCTTGCTGGGCACCTTCGTTCTTTCGGCAGGTTATTATGATGCCTACTACTTAAAAGGTCTCAAGGTCAGAACGCTGATTAAGCAGGATTTTGACCGGGTTTTTGAAAAAGTGGACTTGATTTTAGGGCCGACTTCTCCGACGCCGGCTTTTAAGGTCGGAGAGCTGACGAGTGACCCGCTTGCGATGTATCTTTCGGATATTTATACCATTTCCGCTAATCTCGCAGGCATTCCGGCGATGAGTATTCCATGCGGGTTTAGCAGGGACGGGGTGACCCCGCCCCTCCCCATCGGCCTTCAGCTGATGGCAAAACCGTTTGAGGAAGGAACCATCTTTCGTGCCGCTTCTGCCTATGAACAAGCCACGAAATGGTATGAACAAAAACCAAAGTTATGAACACTCAATACGAATCCGTGATCGGACTTGAAGTTCACGTTCAGCTTAAAACCAAGAGTAAAATTTTCTGCGCGTGCTCCGCCGCCTTTGGCTGCGAGGCAAATGAGAACACGTGCCCGGTATGTTTGGGGCTTCCCGGTTCGCTTCCGGTCTTAAATGAGAAAGTGCTTGAGCTCGCCATCAAAGTGGGCCTCGCACTCAATTGCCGAATTTCGGAACGGATCAAATTCGATCGCAAGAATTATTTTTACCCAGACCTTCCAAAGGCCTATCAGATTTCTCAGTATGACATGCCCGTTGCTTCAAAAGGTTTTCTCGTCGTTGAAATCAAAGGAGACGGCGGGGTGTTAACGGAAAAAAGGATAGGGATTACACGCGCCCATCTTGAAGAAGATGCCGGCAAGCTGCTTCATGAAGGAATCAAAGACGGAAGCTGGGTGGACTATAATCGGGCAGGCGTACCGCTTCTTGAGATCGTTTCAGAACCGGATCTCCGCACACCCGAAGAGGCGTTTCAATATCTTGTGAGTTTGAAGGCGATTTTGCAATACCTAGAGGTCAGTGATTGCAATATGGAAGAAGGAAGCCTTCGGTGTGATGCGAATGTGTCGATTCGAAGCATCGGAGAAACGAAGTTGGGAACGAAAGTGGAAATTAAGAATATGAATTCTTTCCGAGCCGTTCAGAAAGCACTGGCTTATGAAGTCAAGCGACAAACCAAAGCGGTTGAAAGCGGTGAGAAAATCATACAGGAGACTCGGCTTTGGAATGAATCCAAGAGCGAAACTTTCAGCATGCGCTCAAAGGAGCAGGCACATGACTACCGCTATTTTCCAGAGCCGGATTTGGTTCCGTTTTCCGTAGCGAGTGAAAAAATCGAGACGATTAAAAAATCTCTTCCCGAGCTGCCGAAAGCAAGGTGGGATCGGTTTAAAACTCGTTACGGACTTTCTGATTACGATGCCTATGTGCTGACTTCTGATAAAATACTCGGCGATTATTTTGAAGCGTGCATCCAAGAAAAAGCGGACCCCAAACTCACCAGCAATTGGATTCAGTCCGAACTCCTGGCGCTTTTGAACGCCGGAAAAATCGCGATCGGCGACTCACCGGTAAAAGCCAAAGATTTAGCGGGTTTAATCCGTTTGATTGGAAACAACACCGTGAGCGGAAAAATTGCCAAAGAGATACTTCCGATGATGTTTGAGACCCGGAAATCAGCAGAAACCATCGTCAAGGAAAAAGGTCTTGTTCAGGTGACGGATCTCAAAGTTCTGGAGGAAGCGGCGGATCGAGTGATCCGGGCGAATGCGAAATCCGTTTCTGATCTTAAGGCAGGGAAAAAACAAGCGCTTGGATTTTTGGTAGGGCAGGTGATGAAAGAAACGAAGGGTAAAGCCAATCCAAAGTTGATCAACGAAATTTTGACTCAAAAGCTTCCAATTCAGTAATGGCGAGACGTGGACGAAAATTCACGAAAAAACTGAATCTGAAGAAATTTTTCAGAGATTATCCGATCGTACCGCTGATCGCGGTCATTTTTGCGCTTGGGGTTTGGTTGGGATTTGGACTGGGGCAAAAAAGTGTGACGTGGCGTTTTCCGGCAAAGCAAGTTCAAACATTCACAGAAGCACCCAAAAAACAAAAGCTTGATCGGACCGTTCCCGCCGTCGTTGTCCCTGCCGTCACCTTGCCGAAAGGATCGGCACAAAAACAGGAAGTTGTAAAGATAGCGCGCATCCTGCCGCCGGTTCCGTCGGTACCAAAACCAAAGATCGCATTGGTCATTGATGATATCGGATACAATAAACGCTACGCGGATCTTTTATTTTCTTTAGACCGGCACTTGACACTTGCCATCCTGCCCCAGCTCCCTTATTCCAGATATTTTGCCGAGGAAGCAAAGAAGCGGGGTTTTGATACGATTTTGCATTTGCCGTTGGAACCCGAAGACAAATCTGAAGATCCGGGACCCGGTGAAATCACGGTCCAGATGAGCGCCCATGAAATGAGCGCTGTTCTTGAAGAGAATTTGAAATCGGTTCCGGGCGCAATCGGCGTCAATAACCATATGGGTTCGCTGGCAACGCGGAATCGGAGTGTCATGTATTTGGTGTTAAAAGAATTGAAACGGAGAGGCCTCTTTTTCTTAGACAGCATGACTCATCCCGGTTCCGTGGCTTATCATGTTGCGTATGGGGTCGGCGTTCCGGCCGCAAAACGGGATGTCTTTTTGGATAACGAGGGTCATTTTGATTATGTGATGCAGCAAATCGATGAAACCGCTAAGATTGCAAAACAAGCGGGCAATGCAGTTGCCATCGGCCATTACCGTGAAAATACGTTAGCCGCGCTCAAGCAAGCCATCGCGCAGTTAAAAGCACAGGGTTTTGAAATCGTAGCGTTAAAAGATTTAATGTGATCATGTATACCTTAGGAATCGAAACTTCTTGCGATGAAACGGCGTGCGCGGTTCTCAAGGGCGGAGATCAGGTGCTCGCCAATGTGATTTCTTCTAGCCTCATCCATCACCGGCCTTTTGGAGGGGTCGTTCCGGAAATTGCTTCCCGTCACTGTTTGGAGGCGATCGATGTGGTTTATGAAAGGACACTTCGCAAAGCCCGTCTGAAGCCGAAACAAATCGATCTGATCGCAGTCACCCAAGGACCCGGGTTGATCGGGTCGGTTTTTGTCGGTGTTTCTTTTGCCAAAGCGCTCAGTTTTGCGCTGGATATTCCGCTGATCGGAGTGAATCATATCGAAGCACATTTGGAAGCCAATTTTATCGGTCAGAAGAAACCTCGTACTTTTATCGGACTGATTGCCTCCGGCGGCCACACGACTTTACTTCGGTATGAGAAAGACCGCTACCGGCTTCTCGGCGAAACGGTGGATGATGCAATCGGCGAAGCTTACGACAAGGTTGCCAAAATTTTAAATTTAGGTTATCCGGGCGGTCCGGTGATTGATCGGCTGGCCCAATCCGGCAATCCGAAATCTTTTTCGTTTACAAAGCCAAAACAGGACGGTGAGTTCGATTTTAGTTTTAGCGGAATCAAAACAGCTGTGTTGAATTTGGTAGAACGTAACCCCCTCACCCCCACCCTCTCCCCCTTCAGGGGGAGAGGGAAGGGTGAGGGGGAGTTCGTCCAAGATCTTTGTGCGAGCTTTCAAATGCATGTGATGAATTGGATCGTACAAAAAACCTTTCTGGCTTGTGAGGAGCAAAAAGTAAGGTGCATTGTTGTTGGCGGCGGAGTCAGTGCGAATTCAAAGCTGCGTTCACTGCTTTCAGAAGAAGCCGAATTAAGAGGAATTCAATGGTTCCTTCCGCCGCTGGAATTGACAACCGACAACGCAGCAATGATTGCCAGACTTGGTTATGCGCAGTTTAAGCAGGGCAGGCGATCTGATTTCACAATGGCAGCGAATCCATCTCTAAAGATTGGAGGCGAGATCAATGGGAGACATTGAACTGGTGATACGACTTAGCGTAGCGATTGTTTTGGGAGGGTTCATCGGGTTTGAACGTGAACTGCATGGGAAAGTAGCCGGATTCAGGACGCACGCACTCGTGGCTTTGGGTTCCGCGTTGATCATGCTGGTTTCGATTCATATGTTTGAGGTCTATCATGGCGTGGCTGAGGTAGATCCCGGTCGAATCGCAGCCCAGGTAGTGACGGGAGTCGGATTTCTGGGTGCAGGTACGATTATCCGTTCTGAAAAAGGAATCCACGGTCTCACCACTGCGGCAGGGCTTTGGACGGCTTCCGGCATTGGCCTTGCCAGCGGTCTCGGTTTTTTTCGGGCGGCGTTTGCAGCGACAGCCATTACGTTAGTCGTTCTCATTATTTTTTCAAAGATCGGCAGAAAAATCGGCGCACGTGATGTCTAGCCATGTATTCTCAACAGGCCGTTGAAAATATTTTAAAGCAGATTGCAAAGAAAAAAATCACACCCAAACGCGCTTTCCAAAAACTTCGGCACCTTTCTTACGAGTCGTTAAAGTTTGCCCGCATCGATCATCATCGGCCCATCCGAAAAAATCTGCCGGAGGTGATCTACGCACCGGGGAAGACCGATCAACAACTCCGCAGAATCACAAGTGCCATGAAGGGCAAGGGTCCGCTCCTCATCACGCGTTTAGAAAGGGGCAGATATCGAAGACTAAAGCGATATTTCCCCAAACTTTCTTATTCGGAAGAAGGCTGCATCGCCTACGCTGCCGGCAAGACGAGTACCGAGGGATTGGTTGCCATTGTGACGGCAGGTACGAGTGACATCCCGATTGCAGAAGAAGCAAAGATCACGCTCAAGCTGCTCGGCAGGGGTGTGGCGTGTTTTTACGATGTCGGCGTTTCCGGTTTGCATCGCCTATTGGATCATTTGCGGGAGATTGAGAAGGCAAATGTTGTCATCTGCATTGCCGGCATGGAAGGCGCATTGCCAAGCGTCTTAGCAGGTTTGATTGCGAAACCCGTTGTTGCAGTTCCTACCAGCAGCGGATATGGCGCAAGCTTTGGCGGATTGGCACCACTCCTTACCATGATGAGTTCTTGCGCCCAAGGGGTTGCGGTGGTCAACATTGATTCAGGTTTCAGCGCTGCCTGCTTTGCCCATTTGGTTCTGGGTTCGTCATCCATAAATGCTGATGACATAGGGGAGAAAAGAAGGTAGAATCACGCTCTACTACAAAGGGAAAAGGGGATAATGAAACTCAAGATAGCACTCCCAAAAGGGAGTTTAGAACAAGCAACTTATCAACTGTTTCAGAAAGCGGGCTTCAATATCGTTGTCGGGGCCCGTTCTTATTACCCGACGGTCGATGACCCAGAACTGGAGATCGTTCTTTATCGGCCGCAGGAAATGCCGCGCTATGTTGAAGATGGCGTTGTTGATTGCGGGCTGACGGGGTATGACTGGGTGACGGAAAATGAAGCAGACGTCGAAGAGATCACGGAACTCAAGTACTCCAAGGCAACCAGCCGTCCGGTCCGGTGGGTGCTTGCGGTCCATAACGATTCCAAATTCAGAACGGTCAAAGATCTTCAGGGGAAGAAGATTGCCACAGAGCTTGTCAACGTGACGAAACGATACTTGGTGATCAAAAAGGTAAAGGCGGAGGTTGAGTTTTCGTGGGGTGCTACGGAAGTGAAACCGCCGCGCCTTGCCGATGCGATTGTCGAAGCGACGGAAACAGGTTCGAGCCTGAAGGCGAATAACCTGCGCGTTATCGATACCGTGTTGACATCTACCACACGTTTCATCGCCAATAAAAAAAGTTTCAAAGATGCCGCCAAGCGGGCCAAGATAGACCGCATGGTTCTCTTGCTTCAAGGAGCCATCAATGCTCAGGATAAAGTCGGCTTAAAAATGAATGTTTCAAAGGTGAACCTCAACAAGGTTTTAAAACTTTTGCCGGCGCTTAAGAAGCCGACGATTTCCAGCCTTTCAAGCGATGGCTGGTATGACGTGGATACAATTATTGACGAGAAGGTAGTTCGCGAATTAATTCCGGACTTGAGAAAATCCGGCGCAGAAGGAATTATTGAATATCCTTTGAACAAAGTGATTTACTAGGGAGGCAATTTATGCCTTGCGGACGAAAGCGCAAAAAGCGCAAGATGAACAAGCATAAGCGGAAGAAAAAGCTCCGCAAGCATCGTCACAAAAAGAAAGCCTGGTCGTAACCGGGACGTGAGGGGTAATTCCTCACATGTCATTGCGAGGCAGCGCCCAAAGGCGCCGTCCTCGCAATGACGTACTTTTTCTCGTCCTCACCCTTCTGTTTTCTATGAATTCGCTCACGATTTCATCTCCGGCAAAGGTCAATTTATTTCTGAAGGTTTTAGGGCGCCGCCGGGATGGATACCACGAGCTCTTAACACGCTTCCATCGGATCTCGCTTCAAGACCAGATCATCCTCAAAAAGATTAAAAAACCTCAGTTTCGTCTCATCACCACTCATCTGAAGTTACGTTCTGTCCGCAAGAACCTGATTTACAAAGCGTATCGACTTTTAAAGAACTCAGCGGACTGGCAAGGAGGTGTAGAGGTCAAACTGCGGAAAAGGATCCCGATCGCTGCAGGTTTAGGCGGAGGATCCAGCAATGCAGCTCATTTTCTTCTGGGCATGAACCGGCTTTTCGGGCTTCGATTGTCCAGGGCAGCTCTCGTGAAAATAGGAGCACAGATCGGCTCAGACGTTCCTTTTTTTCTTTATCAGACCAAAGAAGCAATTGGAACCGGCCGTGGTGAAAGAATTAAGGTGATCCCTTGCCGGCATAAGCTTTGGTTTGTGCTCGTTGTCCCTCAGAGCGGCATTTCGACCGCTCAAGTTTATCAACAGTTAAAAGCCGCACCGTTGACAAGAATAAGTGCTGATGCTACAATAACTTCCGCTTTTTCTCGGGGTATGAGAAAGAAGGAGAAGGGGCATCGTTTGCATAATGACCTTTTCCCGGTAAGCTCGCGATTGCTGCCTCAATTGAGGCAGATAGATGCGCTCTTTGACCAAGTTGGAGCACCCGAACGGTTAATGTCTGGAAGCGGTCCAACGATCTTCAGCATTCATCCATTTAAGGAGGAAGCCGAAAAGGTGGCTCGTCGGATTCAGCGCCTGAAATTGAACGCTCAAGTTTTCGTCTGCCATACTTACTGAGATGAGAAGTCTAGGCCATGGAAATCACGGAAGTTCGGATTTTCAAGAAGGAAGACGACGACAAGAAATTGCGTGCTTTTGCGACCGTCACTTTTGATCATTGTTTTGTGGTGAGGGATATCAAGGTGATTGACGGAAGCAAAGGCTGTTTTGTAGCCATGCCGTCTCGGCGAGTCAAGGAGCCGTGTCCCAGGTGCCGGTACCGGAATGTCATTCGCAGTCGTTATTGCAATCAATGCGGCGCTCGCTTGGAAGAAATTCACAGCCAGAAAGAAAAAGCCGGCAAAGGGAATGAAACGCCCGATCCTCGCATGCGGCAGAATGAGCATCGGGATATCGCGCACCCAATTACCGCTGAATTTCGGGACGCGATTCAAAAAGCGGTTTTAAACGCGTACGAAAAAGAAAAAGCGTAAGGTTTCATCCAATCCTATCCTGCATTTCCAGAACGCAGATCTTTTTTTGTTGGGGGCAGTGTCTGACGAATCAAGATGGATCAATGCCCGGTGGTGAAATGGTATCACACTGCCCTTTGGAGGCAAGATTCCTGGTTCGAGTCCAGGCCGGGCAGCACTCAAATGAAGGCAGCTTTGTTTGAGAATTTGATGAAAATCTGAAAGAGAGAGGAAAACAAATTGATGATAGAGCGGTGTTCGTTTTGCGGTCGCGACAGGAGAAGGGAAGTCCGTAGGATTTTTGCCGGACCAGGTGTTTACATTTGTGACATCTGTGTTCGGACTTGTAATGAGATGATAGTCAAGGAAGCGGGGTTTGAGGCCAAACCTTCCGGCCCCTCTTCGTTTCAGGTACCGAAGCCGCGTGAAATCAATCAACGGCTGGACCAGTACGTCATTGGGCAAGAACGCGCGAAGAAGCAATTGTCGGTTTCAATCCACAATCATTACAAGCGGGTGACGAACCGCAGCGAAGAATCGCAGGTGGAATTGGAAAAAAGCAATATCTTATTGATCGGCCCGACCGGTTCAGGCAAGACGCTGTTGGCTCGTACGCTCGCCCGTTTGCTGGATGTTCCGTTTGCGATTGCGGATGCCACCAGTTTGACGGAGGCCGGCTATGTAGGTGAGGATGTTGAAAATGTGTTGCTGCGTCTTCTGCAAGTCGCAAATTTTGACGTCAAACGCGCAGAGCTTGGAATTGTTTACATTGATGAGATCGATAAGATTGCCCGGACGACCGATAACGTTTCAATTACGCGAGACGTTTCGGGGGAAGGCGTTCAACAGGCTCTTTTAAAGATTTTAGAGGGAACGACCGCGAACGTTCCGCCGCAGGGCGGGCGCAAACATCCGCAGCAGGAATACATTCAAATCAACACCCAGAATATTCTGTTTGTGTGCGGGGGAACTTTTTCGCATTTGGATCAGATTGTCGAAAGACGGATTGCAGCGAAAGCCATGGGGTTTGGTGTGAAAGTAGAGAAAACCAGTACTTCAGAGGACGTGCTTCAGTATGTCGAAGCCGCAGACCTCTTGAAATACGGGTTTATTCCGGAGTTTATCGGGCGGTTCCCGGTGATCGGAACCTTGAATGGTTTGAATGAAAGTGATTTGGTTCGCATTCTGACAGAACCCCGCAACGCGGTCACAAAGCAATATCAACGCTTTTTCGAAATGGAAGGTGTTCGTTTGGAATTTACCCAAGAGGCGCTACAGGCCATTGCGAAGCGCGCGATTAAAAAAGGAACCGGCGCCCGGGCACTTCGCTCTATTCTCGAAAGCATGATGTTGGATGTGATGTATGAAATTCCGTCCCAGCAGGATGTATCGGTGTGCCGGATTACGCCTGATGTCGTAGAAGGCAAAACGGAGCCCGAATTGATTCGAAGGCCGGATTCTGTCAGCAAATCCGCCTAGTACAGCGTGACAATTCAAATTGTGAATGTGTACAGTACCGCGGACACCTCAATTCAAAAGTAACGCGGCACTAATGTGACGTGAGAGAAATGTTGGCTTCAATCCGAAATAGATTTCAGCTCAGAGATTCTACGAAAGAAGCGATTGCCGGCTACGGGTTTTTGTTGCCGAATCTTATCGGTTTCTTGCTGTTTACTTCCTTGCCGGTTTTGGCTTCTTTGGCGTTGAGTTTCATGCAGGTCGATTTGATTGCGTATCCCAAGGTGTTTGAAATCGTCGGTCTTGAAAATTTTAGAAGGTTATTTTCGGATCCTTACTTTTGGAAGTACTGTTGGAATACCGTTGTGTTGATGTTGGCAATTCCGTTTAGCATTGCCGGTTCGTTGATCTTGGCGCTTGCCTTGAATCAGAGATTAAAAGGAGTCGTTTTTTATCGGACGATTTATTTTTTGCCGACTATCTGTTCCGGCGTTGCGATCTATGTGTTGTGGCGCCTCATTTACAATCCTGATTTTGGCGTTTTGAATACGCTGATTGCAAAACTCGGTCTCTTGCTTCATCTGCCGCTGGAAGGACCGAATTGGCTTCAAGATGAAGCTTGGGCAAAACCCGCTTTGATTATGATGGCGGTATGGCAAACCGTCGGCGGATACAACATGATTCTCTACTTGGCCGCACTACAAGGGGTCCCGAGGGATCTTTACGAAGCCGCTGAAATTGACGGCGCAAGCAGTTGGCAAAAATTCTGGGCAGTCACATGGCCGCAAATTTCGCCTACGACTTTTTTCATTGCGACGATGTCGATTATCGGAGGTTTCCAGGGCGGTTTTGATCAAGCGTACATTATGACCGGCGGAGGACCGAACGGGGCAACGACCACCATCATTTATTACATTTTTAATAATTTCTACGAATGGCAGCGAATGGGCTATGCAGCGGCGATCTCATGGATTCTTTTCATCGCCATTTTTGTGATTACTCTCATTAAGTGGAGAGCGTTTGGGAGGACGGTTCATTACTATTAACGATGGAAAAGCTGGTAGACGTTAAAAAACTGGTTCGTGAAGCAAAGCAGAGAAATTTCGCCAAGAAAACGGGAACATATCTGTTTGTGATTGCAGGCGCTATCTCAATGTTGGCTCCGTTTCTTTGGATGATTTCCACGTCCTTAAAACCGTTGGGCGAGGTGTTTTCTTATCAAAAGCCGTGGTGGCACGACTGGATTCCGACCTCGTTTGTCTGGAAAAATTATGTGCAGGCTTGGAATGTGGTTCCTTTCGCACGGTTTTATTTGAATTCGATTTTCGTCTGCGCCGCAACCACTTTCGGGCAGGTGGCAACAAGCGCTTTGGCCGCCTACGCATTTGCGAGGCTGCGGTTTCCGGGCCGTGATAAGATTTTTTTCGCCTATCTGGCAACGATGATGATCCCGGGTGCCGTCACGATGATCCCCGTGTTTATTCTGTTGCAGCAGTTGGGTTGGATTGATACGTATAAAGCGGTGATTTTGCCGCCGCTCTTTACGGCGTACGGGACGTTTATGCTCCGTCAGTTTTTTCTGACGCTGCCCAAAGATTTGGAAGATGCGGCAAAAATGGACGGGTGCAGTTATTTCGGTATTTTCTGGCGTATTCTTCTGCCGCTTTCGAAGCCGGCGCTGGCTACTTTGACCACATTTACGTTTATGGGCAATTGGATGAGTTTCATGTGGCCGCTGGTGGTGCTTAACTCCCATGAGAAGTTTACGCTGCCGGTCGGGTTGGCTTATTTTCAAAGCTTGCATCACACGGACTGGACCTTATTGATGGCAGGTTCTTTGATGATGATCCTGCCGATTCTTTTGATTTTTATTTTTAATCAGCGCTATTTTGTGGAAGGTATCAGACTTTCCGGAATTAAAGGATGAGTGCCAAACGACCGTTGGCCGCACTGATCCTGGCGGCCGGCCGCGGCGAGCGGATGAACTCGGAAATCCCGAAAGTGCTTCATCAGGCAGCCGGTTTTTCGCTGTTGGAACATGTGGTGGACGCCGTTCGGCAGACCGGGATTCGACGTATCGCGGTCGTCGTAGGGCCTTCGCAAGAGAAAGTTCGTTCTTTTGTAAATGGTGTTGACACGGTGGTGCAGACGAAGCGCTTGGGCACCGCTCACGCGGTCATGCAAGCACGCAAACAGTTTGGCCGTTGGAAGGGCGGGTTGCTGGTATTGCCGGCTGATGCACCTTGCGTGAAGCCTGAAACACTTTGTCGGTTCATCAAAACCCATGGAAAAAGTCTTGCTTCGGCCAGCATTTTGACCGCCGAAGTCAATGACCCAAAGGGTTATGGGCGCGTTCTTCGCCGCGGCGATCAAGTGATTGGGATCCGCGAAGAATTGGATGCAAGCCCGTCGGAACGCCGGATTCGAGAAATTAATTCAGGGATTTACTTATTTGATGCGTTGAAGTTGTTTCGGCAGCTTGACAGAATCAAACAAAATCGAAAGAAGAAAGAGTACTACTTAACGGATGTCATCGAGGCGTTTCGATCCTCTGGCGAATCGGTCGAGGGGCATCGGGTTCATGATTCAAAAGAATTGCTCGGCGTCAATACGAGAAGGGAACTTTCAGTGGCACATCAGATTTTAAATGAACGAGAGTTGGCGCGGCACTCCAAACAGGGTGTGAGTATTCTGGATCCTCAGCAGACGTTTATTGCGAAAGGGGTCACGATCGGGCGTGACACCGTGATTCATCCGTTTACTTGGATCGAACGGGGAGTTTCGATCGGCCGCAAGTGTGAAGTGGGACCGTTTGCAAAAATTCGCGGCGGTTCCCAAATCGGAGATGAAGTGGTGGTGGGAAGTTTCGTGGAGGTGGTTCGCTCCAAAGTGGGTTCCAAGACGTTTGTGAAACATCTCAGTTATTTGGGAGATGCGCAGGTCGGCAAGAAAGTGAATGTAGGCGCGGGAACCATTACGGCAAATTTTGACGGTCGGCGTAAAAATAAAACCGTGGTTCAAGACAACGTTTTTTTGGGTTGCAATACGGTTTTAGTGGCGCCCGTGACCGTCGGAAAAGGTGCCAAAACCGGGGCAGGCGCAGTGGTGCGTGCCCGTCATTCGATTCCGGCGGGCAAGACGGCGGTCGGCATTCCGGCGGTCATTCTGCAGAAAAAAAGAGGGAGAAAATGAAGAACGGTAAATCTTCCAAGGCAATTCGTAGACAGATTTCAATTTTGACCGGGAATTCAAATCCGGGGTTGGCAAAGTCAATTTGCACACATTTGGGGGTGCCTTTAAGTCAGGCCGTGGTCGATCGTTTTCCGGAAGGGGAGATCCACGTTCAAATTCAAGACAACATTCGCGGAAAGGACGTTTTTATCATTCAGTCCACCTCATCGCCGCCAAACGATCATCTCATGGAGCTTTTAATCTTGATTGATGCCGCCAGGCGGGCTTCCGCCTCGCGCGTGACGGCGGTGTTACCCTTTTATGGGTACGCCAGGCAGGACCGAAAAGACAAACCTCGCGTTCCGATTACGGCAAAGTTGGTTGCGAATCTACTGGTGAGTGCGGGAGCGGATCGGATTCTTGCGTTGGATTTGCATGCCGGTCAAATCCAGGGATTTTTTGACGTTCCCGTGGATCATTTGTATTCCATTAACGTGCTGAGCAAGTATTTTTTGAAAAAGAAGCTGAAAAATCTGGCGATCGTTTCACCGGATGTGGGGGGAATTAAATTGGCGCGCGCTTACTCGAAACTTTTGGATGCGCCGCTTGCCATTGTCGACAAGCGCAGAGAGAGTGCGATGCAAACCAAGGTGATGCACCTGATCGGCGAAGTTCGGAATCGAAATGTGGTGATCGTGGATGACCTGGTTTCGACCGCGAGTTCTCTCATCGAAGCGGTTCAGGCACTCAAACGAGAGGGCTGCCTGGATGTTTATGCGGCGATTGTTCATCCTATTCTGGCCGGACCTGCGATTGCACGGATTCAGAAATCCGCAATCAAAGAATTGGTGGTTTCAAATTCAATAGCAATTCCAAAGGAGAAAATCATTAAGAAAATCAAGGTACTTTCTGTTGCGCCTCTCCTCGGGGAAGCCATCAAGCGAATTCATCAGAATGAATCGGTTAGTTTTTTATTTCATAAATCCGCAGTCGAAGCATAAGAAGCATTTAAATTCATTGGAGGAAGGGAAGACGAAATGAAGACAGTTCCTTTGAAAGCGAAATATCGTGAACAGATCGGAAAACAAGCGGTTAAGAAACTCCGGGCCGATCAACGCGTTCCGGCGGTTGTGTATGGACACGGCAGCAAGGCGGCTCCGATTGAAGTTGGTTTAGACGACTTGCTGAAGACGCTCCATACGAAAGCGGGCGAGAACGTGGTGATTCAGTTGTCCGTCGCAGGGCCCAAGGCATTTGAAAAGACAGTCGTTATTAAAGAAATACAACATAATCCTCTTACGGATGCCATCCGGCATATTGATTTTAATACCATTTCCTTGACGGAAAAGATTAAAGTGAAAGTTCCGCTTCATGTGAGAGGGGAAGCACCGGGCGTCAAAGAAGGCGGTGTTTTGGACGTGGTCCATCACGAAATTGAAGTCGAATGTCTGCCCACCGACATCCCCGAGCGTTTGGATGCCGATATCTCTGTGATGAAGATTGGAGATACGATTCACATTCGGGAAATTACGTTTCCTCCGGGGGTCGTTTCGGAACTTCCGGCGGATGAGGTGGTCATCGCGATTCATGTACCGAAAGTTGAAGAAGAGCCGGTACCGGAAGAAGCCCCGGCCGAGCCCGAGGTGATTGGCAAGGAGAAAAAAGAAGAAGGCGAAGCCGAGGTTGCCCCACCGGCACCAGCCGCCGGCGGTACGGAAGCGAAGAAAGATAAAGCTGCCGAAAAAGGAAAGTAGAACGATCAGCTCGTTGACTGCGGGTATCTTGTGAAACTGATCATTGGTTTAGGCAATCCCGGAAAGCAATACGAGCGGACCCGGCACAATGTAGGATTTTTAGTTTGTGATGCGTTGGTTCGTTACGATGAGAACGGGTGGATGAGCGGTCAAGGACCTTTCGAGATCAATCGTTCGCCGTTTCAAAAGCGCTCAGGCGTAGTGATTGTGAAGCCCATGCTTTTCATGAATGAGAGCGGCCGGGCGGTTAAGGCTGCGCTGGATCAATTTCAGGCTGCCTCAGACCAATGTTTGGTTATAGTTGATGATGTGAACTTGCCCGTCGGGACGATTCGTTTCCGCAATCAGGGAAGTGCAGGCGGACATCACGGGCTTGAGTCCATCATCGAAGTGTTGGGGACAGCGAATTTCTCAAGGTTGCGTATCGGAATCGGCACCACGGATTTGAGCAATCAAGACCTGACTGATTATGTGTTGGACGATTTTTCGGAGAAAGAATGGCAGCTGATCGTTCCGCACATCGAACGCGCACGCGATGCTTGCTTGGAGTGGATTCGAAGCGACGCGCAAACGGTGATGCAGCGCTACAATTGACAGATTGATAACCTGTTCTAGTACAGCGTGACAATTCAAATTGTGAATGTGTACAGTACCGCGGACACCTCAATTCAAAAGTAACGCGGCACTAGCGATTGTTATTTGATTTAAGTTGTGTTAGAATAGCGCACTTTTGCCTGAGGGATCCCTGTAATTTATTTGATTAAAAGGACTTAAGAAGGAGGACATTCAATTTGAAGACCTACGAGGCTTTAGTGATTTCCCCATCTCAAGCAACTGCTGGTGGGCAGGATGGAAAACAGTTGTTTGAAGAGGCGGTCAAGAAACATACCGGGAAAATTTTAAATCATACCGATTTGGGAAAACGCATTCTCGGTTACCCGGTGAAGAAAGTGCGCGAGGGATTTTTGACCTCTTTTACGTTTGAACTTTCTCCGGAGAAAGTAGATTCGCTAAAGGGCGCTCTTCAATTAGCGGATGGGATTGCTAAATTTACCATCACCCGTTTTATCCAGAAACAGATAACGGCTTCGGCAAAGCGGAAAAAATTGCCGGCAAGCCACGGCGCAGTTAAAAGGTAAAGGATCATTTTATGGCAGCCAGTCTCAACCGGGTTCTTCTCATTGGTAATTTAACGCGCGATCCGGAGCTTCGGTATATCCCTTCCGGTCAGGCGGTGACCACGTTTACGATCGCCGTCAATCGAACGTACATGGCAGCAGCAGGGGACAAAAAAGAGGAAACGAGCTTTATCCGCGTGGTGGTTTGGGCCAAGCGAGCGGAGGTTTGCCATGAGTATCTTCGCAAAGGCAGCCCTGTTTTTGTAGAGGGAAGGTTGCAGAGCCGCAGTTGGGACGGGCCCGACGGAAGCAAGCGAAGTACCATTGAAGTGGTAGCTCAAAACGTACAGTTCCTGGGACGCGGCGGGAAACAGACCGGATCGCAAGCGGACGTACCCGAACGTGAAGAGGCTATTATTGACGACTCATTGGAATCCACAAAAGAAAAATCGGTAGGGATTTTAAAAGAGGAGTTACGTCCGGACGAGGAAGTTCCTTTTTGACCTTTTTGACATCAACCATTTAACGTACGAGGGAGAGGCAGTATTCAACCAATGGAAAAAAGAAGAAGTTACGGCAGCAATCAGACCCGAGAAAGAGGAAGAGGGAGAGAGCGAAAAGGTTTTGGAAAAGACAAAGAGCGGACTCCTCGCGTGTTTCGTAAGAAAGTTTGCCGCTTTTGTTCGGACAAAGCAGCGCAAATTGATTATAAAGACATGGAGTCAATTCAAAAATTTTTAACTGAGAAAGGGAAAATTATCCCTCGTCGAATTACCGGCAATTGTTCAAAGCACCAACGTGCTTTAGCGCGCGCCATCAAGCGAAGTCGCCACAGCGCGTTGGTTGCATTTCAATCGGAGTAAACCGTGGAAGTGATCTTAGTTCAGGATGTCGACAAATTAGGAAAAGCAGGAGATCGAGTGAAAGTCCGCGAAGGGTACTCGAGGAATTTTTTGGTGCCGAGACGGCTTGCCGTTCCCGTGACGGAAGGCGGGCTCAGGTTTCTCGAGGCGAAAAAGAAACGTGCCGAAGAAAAAAGAGCTCAGGAAAAAGACCAAGCCCTCAAGATTGCCGAACGCCTCAAGCTGTGGACCTGCGCTTTGAAAGCGAAGGTCGGCGAAGAAGGAAAACTCTTTGGCTCTATCACACGTCAGGATATTGATACCGCCCTTCGGAAGGAAGGTTATGAGATTGACAAGCGGAAAATTGATTTGGCAGAACCCATTCATCAGGTAGGAGAATACCAAGTCAGGATTAGACTTCATTCGGAAGTTGATGTTCGAATCAAAGTGATTGTCACTCAAATTTAAACGATCTAAAAGGTTCATGGATATTCAAGACAGTCTCGTTGAAAAAATTCCGCCTCAAAATTTGGAAGCGGAAACCAGTGTGTTGGGTGCCATGTTGTTTACACCGGACGCTGTTTCACGCGCCATCGAAATTCTGAATGAATCCTTTTTTTATTCGGAAGCTCACCGCTACATTTTTTCTGCCATTGTTCAGCTATTCGATCGCAATGAAGCCGTTGATTTGATTACCGTGACGGAAGCGTTGAGAAAACGGAAGCAGTTGGAGGCGATCGGCGGGGCAAGTTATCTGGCACAGTTGACCGCTGCCGTTCCGACGGCGGCAAACTTGGAGCATCATGCGCGCATCATCAAAGAAAAAGCGCTTCTCAGGAATCTGATTTCAACCGCGACTCAAATCATCCAGGAAAGTTTTGATCTGACGACGGATGGCGGACGGGTTTTGGATCATGCAGAGAGGATGATTTTTGATATTAGCCAGCACCGGATTGAGGGCAAATTTATCCGCGTCAACGAAATCATCAGAGATTCCATCGAAGCGATCGATCATTTATATCAACGCAAAGAGCATGTGACCGGATTGGCAACCGGTTTTCATGATTTTGATACGAAGACCGCCGGACTTCAGCCGTCCGATTTCATTGTGATTGCGGGCAGGCCGTCGATGGGAAAATCTGCCTTTGTTTCCGGGATTGCCGAACACGCGAGCGTCGTGCTGGGGAAGCCCATCGCTTTTTTTTCGTTGGAAATGAGTAAGGAGCAGCTCGTTCAAAGGATGCTTTGCTCCCATGCGCGGGTGGATGCCCAAAAAGTGAGAACGGGTTATCTGTCTCATTCGGACTGGCCGAAATTGACCAGTGCCGCCGGTAAGCTTTCTGAAGCCCCCATTTTTATTGATGATACGCCGGTGATGAATGTGCTGGAGCTTCGCGCGAAAGCGCGCCGCCTGAAAGCGCAACACGGCATTGAACTTGTCATTGTCGATTATTTGCAATTGCTCGACAGCCGTTCCCGTGCGGAAAATAGGCAGCAGGAAATCACAGAGATCTCCCGTTCTTTGAAAGCACTTGCACGTGAATTGCGGGTGCCCGTGATTGCCATTAGCCAATTGTCGCGCGCTGTGGAATCACGAACCGGAAACCGCCCACAACTTTCAGATTTGCGTGAGTCTGGCGCGATCGAACAAGATGCGGATCTGGTCGTTTTCCTATTTCGAGAGGAGTATTACCATCCGACGGAAGAAAACCGAAATCGGGCTGAAGCGATTATCGCAAAGCAGCGGAACGGTCCGACAGGATCGATCGATTTAATTTTCCTAAAAGAATGGACCCGATTTGATAATCCGGAATTCCGCCGGGAGGAACCGGGAATTTATTGATCGGTCGGGATATCTCCCGACCGATCATCCCAGCACCGCACATGTTTTAAGCATGTTGTGCGGTGCGTGGGATTACAATGTAACCCTGACGCGCCTTGAAGCAAGATAAAGTGATTCAAGGCGCTAAGGGTGACCTCTCTGGGAAATATACAAGAATTCCCAGAGAGGTTCAATTTATTAAACCATTAGCCTACTGAATCTACTATGCATTCATCTCGTTCATCTCTTTTCATCTCATTCCTAACCGCGATCTGTTGTTTTATTTTTGCGCATGCCGTATTCGCAGAATCTGAAACACAAGCGGTCCAACCCCAAGCTGAAGAACAACAGGCTCAACCTGAAGCAGAAAGTTCGCAAGAGCAAAAACAAAACTTGAATGTGATTCGAATTGATGTACGCGGAAATCAAGCGATTAGCACGAGTACGATATTGAATAATATGAAGACTCGGTCCGGCATGGAGTTGAATCAACAAGTGATGAACGAGGACATCAAGCGCTTGTATGGAACCGGATTTTTTCTGGACGTTCGGGTTGAAATCGAAGAAGCGACCGACGGCATCCGACTTGTTGTTGTCGTGACCGAAAAACCGATCGTCCGGTACATCGTGATTGAAGGCGCTCAACTCGTCAAAGAGCGCGATATCCGGAAAGAGTTGGGCTTGATCGAAGGACAGGCGCTGGATGAGTTTTCGATTAAACAAGGAATTAATAAAGTGAAAGATCGTTATGCCAGCAAAGGTTTCCGGTTTGCAAAAATCAGGTACCGCATCGAAACGGACCGGAGAACGAAAGAGGCGACGGTCTATATCAACATTGAAGAGGGAAAGAAATTTCGAGTGAATCGGATTCGTTTCGAAGGCGTCCAATCGTTTAAAGAACGCAGGCTCCAGAAGTTGATGCGAACGAAGGCACGGAATATTTTCTTGTTGCGGCTGGGAACCTTCCGGGAAGAGAAATTCAGCGATGATCTGGACCGTTTGAGCGCTTTCTACCAATCCCAAGGTTTTCTGGAGGTTCGTATTAATCATGATTTTGAATACGACGAGGCAAACGGCAGAGTGACGATCGTGATTCAGGCGGTTGAAGGCAGACGGTATCAGACAGGTCGCATTGAGATCGATGGGGTTCGAGCACTTCCCGAAAGTGAAATCTGGCAGCGCTTGGAGATGCTGCCCGGTACCGTTTTCTCGCAGCAGAATTTAGCCGGAGAAATTGAACGTATCCGCGATTTTTATTATCGTTACGGGTATATGAACGTACAGATTTTTCCGGACGTCAAAGTCGATGACGAAGCAGCAAAAGCGGATGTGAAGTACCAAATTAAAGAAGGCGACCTTTATTTCATTGATAAAGTGAAAATCCGCGGGAATACAAAAACCAAGGATATTGTCATCCGGCGAGAACTTCGAATTCGCCCTGGCGATAAGTTTGACGGAGGGGCAATTGACCGTTCGAAACAGCGGTTGGAGAACCTCGGCTTTTTTGATGAGGTTTCCTATGATACGGAGCCGTCCACGATTCCGAACCGCCGGGACATTGTTTTTAAGGTAAAAGAGAAGCGGACAGGAGAATTGTCTTTCGGTGCAGGGATCAGTTCGATCGATCAATTCGTCGGCTTTGCCGAAATTGCGCAGCGGAATTTCGATCTAATGAACTGGCCCCGTCTGACAGGCGGCGGTCAGAATATTGCACTCCGCGGCAGGTGGGGAACGATTACGCGTGATTTTTCTTTTAATTTTGACGAACCCTATCTTTTTAACAAACCCATTTCTTTCGGTCTCGATGTTTATGATGTGCGCACCGAAAATCGAAACGTCGACTTCAGGGAAGAGCGCCTCGGCATCGGCACGACCTTTTCAAAAGCGTTCACTGATTTTATCCGGGCAGGGTTCGGTTACAAAATTGAACAAGTCGATTTGGATGAAATCTCAAGCGATGCCTCACCGGACGTTGTGCTGTTTAGCGGGAAAACTTTCCTCAGCCGGCTGAAAACTTTCCTCAGCCGGGATACGCGCGATAACGTTTTCTTTCCGACAAAAGGCTGGGTCGCCGGTGTTTCCGGAGAATTAATTGGTACCTTCTTGGGCGGCGATGAAGATTATTACATTTTTCAAGCAAATGCTACGAAGTACTGGAGTTTTGGGGAAGAACACAAACATGTGATCGAAGGACGTGTCCGTGCAGGGGTAACCGATGATTTGGGATCTGAGCAAGTCCCTGTTTTTGACCGGTTTTTTGCCGGTGGTTTCGGAACCGTCCGAGGGTATAATTTCAGACGCGTGGGTCCGATTGAAGGAGGCAGCGCGATCGGCGGTAACACCATGTTAATTTTGAATTTGGAATATACGTTTCCGATACCGTATCTCGAAAATTTTAAGGGAGCCGTTTTTATTGATGCCGGCGATATCGAAGGAGACAGTTACAAGTTGGATTTTGGGGAATTCCGGGTGAGTATCGGTCCCGGCATCAAAATTAATACTCCGTTGGGGCCGATTGCGTTTTATTACGGGTTGCCGATTATGAATCGAGATACGGAAGACAAGAACGGTAGGTTTGAGTTTAGTTTGAGTCGCAGCTTTTAAGCACTTATTGACATTTGTGCAGTCACGAACCATTCTTTAAAACGGAGAGGAAAGGAGTTTTTCAATGACGATCGAAAGTGTAAAAAAATATGCGGTACCCGCTATCTTCATTATTGTTTTACTGTTTGTTTGTAGCGGCATTGCTTCGGCAGCTGTCGGAAAAGAGAAATTTGGAACCGTTGACATTGGAAAGGTATTCGATGAGTACGAGAAAACAAAAAAGTTTGACGACGAATTTCAAACCGAGGGCAGACTCAAACAAGAAGAACGTGACGCCATCGTTCACGAAATCCGCCGCCTTCGCGATGAGCAGGCTCTTTTAGCCGAGGATGCGCGCCGTGACAAGCAAAGCGCCATCGATACAAAGATCAAAGAGTTAGACAGTTTTGATAATGAGATTCAGAAAACGTTGGGAGAAAAGCGCAATCAAGCGGTGAAAGAAGTGTTTCAAGATATTGAAAACGTGATGACCCAATACGGAGAACGGAAAGGATACGATTTTATTTTCAACGATCGCGCGCTGCTTTATAAGGACAAACCCTACGACGTAACCTCCGATATTCTAAAAGAGTTGAATGATCGTTACCGGAAGGAGAAGAAGCGCTAAGCGGTAGGCCAAGCGCCTGTGGTTGACCAAATTGCCATGATGGAAATGCAAAGAACGCTTCAAACGACGATTGAATTGATCGGGCGGGGGCTTCACAGCGGCACGGAAACGCGCCTTATTCTTAAACCTGCCGAAGCCGATACGGGTATTGTTTTTGCAAAGGTTCATCACGGCGAAAAAGTTTTTTTTCCGGGCACTGTTGAATCGATCCGGATTGGAGAGGGCAGACAGACTTCTTTAGGCAAAGGGGATGTCTGCGTTCAGACGGTGGAACATCTGATGGCTACGTTTCATGGTCTGGGGATTGACAATGCGATTGTCCAAATCGAAGGAGAGGAGATCCCCGGTTTTGACGGAAGCGCCAAAGCTTTTGTTGACCAGATTTTGAAAGCCGGCCGTCAATTCCAGGACAAACCGCGCGAGTATCTCTACGTGACGGAGCCGATTTATATCGATGAGGGCGGGCAATCGATCATTGTACTTCCTTATCGCGATGGATTAAAATTATCCTACTCGCTTAGTTATCAGCATCGCGATCTTCATGATCAGTTTTTCAGTTCCGTTGTCACACCCGAGGTGTTTGAACGCGAACTGGCACCTGCCCGCACGTTTTGTTTGAAAGAAGAAGCGATGGCATTAAAGGCCCAGGGTTACGGCCAGGGGGCAGATTTGACCAACACCTTGGTGTTTGAAAATGACGTCCCCATTCAAAACACGCTTCGTTTTCCGAACGAAGCCTGCCGCCATAAGGTAACGGATTTGTTGGGGGATTTATATTTGGTCGGCCGGCCGCTCCGCGCGCATGTGATCGCATGTCGCAGCGGTCACGTTCAAAATATGAAGTTGGTCGCTAAACTGAGGGGAATGAAAACTGATCAGGCGAAAAGAGAAACTCCTATGAGTAAACCAAAACGTGAGGCCCAAGAACTGAAACAAGAGCTGGATGTTAATGAAATTCAGAAAATTATACCGCATCGTTACCCGTTTCTTTTGGTAGATCGTATTGTGGAGTTGGTGCCCGGGAAGAAAGCGGTCGGGATTAAAAATGTCACCATTAACGAATATTACTTTCAGGGGCATTTTCCGGGCCATCCCGTGATGCCCGGCGTTTTGATCCTGGAAGCTTTGGCGCAGGTGGGTGGCGTCGTGATGCTGAGTCAGCCTGAAAATCAAGGCAAATTAGCTTATTTTATGACCATTGAAGATGTCAAATTCCGCCAGCCCGTTCATCCGGGCGATCAGCTGCGCCTTGAAGTGGAAGTGATTAAGATTCGTTCCCGCACGGGGCAGTGCCGGGGGAAAGCCTACGTCGAGGGAAAGTTAGTCTGTGAAGCAGAAGTTAAGTTTGCCCTCGTGGAGTCGTCGGGATGAGTATTGAAACGAAGAAAACATTTGTCCATCCAACCGCCATTGTTCATCCTGAGGCCGAGATAGGCTCAGGAACTTCCATCGGCCCTTTTTCAATGATCGAAGCGGATGTTGTGATCGGTGACGGAACGACCATTGGTGCTCGGGTGACCATTGAAGGTCATACCGTCATCGGAAAAGACAACCAAATCTTTACCGGAGCGGTCATTGGCAGTGTGACGCAGGATAAAAAATACAAGGGCGGCATTACCTACTTGAAGATCGGTGATCGCAACAAAATTCGGGAGTATGTCACCGTCAATCCGGGCACAGATGATGGTTCTGAGACAGTGATCGGAGATGACAATTTAATTATGGCGTATGCGCATGTGGCGCATAATTGCATCATCGGGAATAAAACGATTATTGCAAATGCCGGTACGTTGGCCGGCCATGTCATCGTGGAAGACAGGGCTGTCATCGGCGGCTTGTGCGGCGTTCATCAGTTTGTACGAATCGGTTACCTGTCCATTGTCGGCGGCAATTCCAAAGCAGTTCAGGACATTCCGCCGTTTACCATGGTGGATGGGCATCCTGCAAAGGCTTATGGTCTTAATGTTGTGGGAATGGAACGGGCAGATGTCCCCAAAGAGGAAAGGCTGCTTTTGAAACGTGCTTTTAAGATTATTTTCCGATCCAAGCTTTCAACCAAGAATGCAGTTCAGGCATTAAAAACCGACTTGCCTGAGACACCTACCGTTTCACGACTTATCAAATTCCTAGAAAGTTCTGAACGTGGAGTTTGTAAGTGATTGTAAATAAAAAGGTTATAACTTTCAAAAACCAGTCCGCATTTTTGTTCTTCTACAATTTTGTTAATATGGTACAATAACATTTTTGTAGGCCTGCCTAAGCATTTTTAGGATACGTATATCGAAGAGTGGGGGGCACACTTCGGCAGCTTACCTGTTGCCTGCATCTGTTTCCTCTCCTCCCCTTATTGAATTACATGATAGGAGAACTGCGTTGGATAAAACATTGGGATTAATTGCCGGCCGCGGCACGTTACCCGAACTGGTTTTGGAAGAGGCCAGAAGGCTTCGCTATCGAATCGCCGTTTGTGCCATCCAGGGCGAGACAAATCCTGCCGTGGCCCAAGCTGCAGATGCCGCCTTATGGATTCGGTTGGGTCAGTTAGGCCGGATGACCCAGTTTTTTGTGCGGGAAGGCGCTCGAGAAGCCATGATGGTTGGAAAAATTACCAAAACCAATTTGTTTCACGGAGACATCAGACCGGATTTGGAGATGGTGAAGGTGGTTGCGAAAACAAGGAATCATTCGGATGATTCGCTGCTTGGCGGGATTGCAGATTATTTGCATGGAAAGGGTATTTCCGTTTTGGATTCAACGTCGTTTTTGAGCGAAGATGTGCTTCCGGCGGGCGGCGTACTGACCAAACGCAAACCTTCTAAAAAGGAATATGCGGATATTGATTTCGGCTGGGAGTTGGCGAAAGAAATCGGGCGGCTTGATATTGGGCAGACGGTGGTCGTAAAAAATCAGGCCGTCTTGGCAGTGGAAGCAATTGAGGGGACCGACGAAGCCATTTTGCGCGGCGGGGTTTTAGGAAACGGTGAAACCGTGGTTGTGAAGGTTGCCAAACCGAAGCAGGACATGCGGTTTGATGTCCCAACGATTGGGCCTGCGACATTGGATGCAATGATTCGGGCAAAGGCACGGGTGCTGGCTTTTGAGGCAAAGAAAACGATTGTGCTGAATCGCAACCAGGTTGTTGATCGAGCCAACCGGCATCGCATTGCGATGATTGCAAAGGAGTTTTAACGTGACCCCTCAGAACGGATCAAAGCCGCACGCCAAAGAATTAATTGCGCTGACCGAAATTTCTAAGGCGATTTCAGCCTCCTTAGATTTGAAAACCGTGATGCAGAGTATCCTGAATACGTTGAACGAACATTTGGGAATGGAACGGGGAACCATCATGCTGTTGGATCCCGAGACCAAGGAGATTTATATCGAAGTGGCTTGCGGGCTTGAACTGGAAGAAATCAAACGGGGTCGTTATAAAATCGGGGAAGGGATTACCGGAAAAGTAGTGGCTGCCGGGGAAGCCATTGTGGTTCCGAACGTCGGAAAGGAACCGCTTTTCCTCAATCGAACCAAAGCACGCGATGACGTGACGAAATCCAGCATTGCCTTCATTTGCGTTCCTATCAAATTGGAAGACAAAGTGATCGGCGCATTAAGCGTAGACCGTTTGTTCCGGGAGGATGTTTCTTTTGACAAAGACGTGCGTTTTCTCACCATCATCAGTTCCATGACGGCACAGGCCGTTCGCATTCACAGCTTGGTTGAAAAAGAAAAAGAAACGCTCACCACTGAAAATCTTCGTTTAAGGGACGAATTAAAGAAAAAATTTCATCCCGTCAATATTATTGGTGAAAGCAAACGGATGACGGATGTTTATTCTTCTATTGACTTGGTGTCGGGAACGAAAGCAACCGTGATGTTGCGGGGCGAGAGCGGGACGGGCAAAGAACTGGTCGCCAAAGCCATTCATTACCATAGCGACCGTGCGGATAAGCCGTTTATCAAAGTTTCCTGCGCGGCGCTTCCCGAGACGCTTTTGGAAAGCGAGTTTTTCGGTTATGAGAAAGGTGCTTTCACGGGAGCCAATGCCATGAAGCGGGGCCGTTTCGAACTTGCCCATACGGGAACTCTTTTTCTGGATGAAATCGGCGATATCCCCCTATCGACTCAGGTCAAGTTGCTGCGCGTTCTCCAAGAAAGGGAGCTGGAACGATTGGGAGGCGTTGAAACCATCCGGGTTGATATTCGGTTGATTGTGGCCACCAATAAGGATTTGGAACGGGAAGTCCGCGAGGGACAATTCCGCGAGGATTTGTATTACCGGCTCAATGTTATTCCGATTTTTCTTCCTTCTTTGCGGGACCGCCGGGAAGATTTACCGCTTTTGGTGCAGCATTTCTTGGAAAAAGCAAATCGGGAGAATGGAAAACAAGTGAAACGTGTTTCTGACGAAGCTTGGGAATATCTGATGAATTATTCCTGGCCCGGGAATGTGCGCGAAGTTGAAAATGCCATCGAGCGCGCGGTCATTATGTGCCAAGGCGATGAAATCGGAAGGGAACATTTCCCTTTTGATCTAAAAGCAAATATCAGGCCGACGGATGAAGGAGACCGCCTCCCGGTGGAGGAAGATCAGACCCTGCCCGTTGCAATTGAAAATCTGGAACGCAAGTTGTTGCTGAGATCGCTTGAAAAAACAGGCGGCAACAAGCGGAAAGCAGCCAGACTGCTCGGCGTCACCGAAAGAATCTTGGGTTATAAGGTGAAACGCTACGGACTTTTCTAGACGAAAAGACAGACAAAATTGTAGATTTCTACAATATTGTTTGTTTTCCTGCGGCATTTAATACCTGCCGATCATTTATTTTCCTCTTAAAATTTTCCTGCTACTCAAACTGGCACGCCTATTGCTCTTTCTACTCTGAGCAAAGAGGACTTAAGCTTCAATTTTATTTTAAACGGAGGACGATATGGATCCAAAGGTAGCGATAGACACATTATGGGTTTTAATTACCGCGATGTTGGTGTTTTTTATGAACCTGGGTTTTGGGTGCGTGGAAAGCGGTTTTGCGAGAAGTAAGAACACGGTTAATATTTTGTCTAAAAACTTTATCGTTTTCGCCTGCTCAACCGTTTCATTTTGGCTGATCGGCTGGGGGCTCATGTTTGGGGATGGATCGCCCTTCTTCGGTTTGAAAGGTCTTTTCATGCTGCATGGTGCAGATAACAGCCCGTTGACCGGCGATGCCTATCAAGGTGTCTATAGCGCGATCAACTGGACGGGCGTTCCCCTGCTTGCGAAATTTTTCTTTCAACTTGTTTTCGCAGGTACCGCTGCAACGATCGTTTCGGGAGCGGTTGCCGAAAGAATCAAGTACATTTCATTTATCTTGTTTTCCTTTCTGCTCGTCGGTTTAATTTATCCGGTAACGGGTCATTGGATCTGGGGCGGCGGATGGCTTGCCGGCCTCGGGATGTGGGATTTTGCCGGATCAACGGTGGTTCACTCGGTAGGAGGGTGGGCGGCTTTAGCAGGTGTCTTGGTGTTGGGTCCCCGCTTTGGAAAATATGGGCCGAACGGAAAAATTAACGCGATTCCGGGCCACAGCTTGCCATTAGGGACTATCGGCGTATTTGTTCTGTGGCTGGGTTGGTTCGGTTTTAATCCTGGCAGTACGATGGCCGCAGACCCGGGATTAATTTCTCATATTTGCGTGACAACAAACATGGCTGCCGCAACCGGGATTTTGGGCGCCACGCTGACGTCTTGGTTTTTGCTCAAAAAGCCGGATTTAGGCATGACCATTAACGGTTGTTTAGCAGGACTGGTTGCGATTACCGCACCGTGTGCTTTTGTGAGCGTCGGAAGTTCCGCCATCATTGGATTCCTTGCCGGAATCATCGTCGTATTGTCCGTCATTTTCTTTGACCGGGCGCGCATTGATGATCCCGTAGGCGCTCTTTCCGTTCACTTGGTGAATGGTATTTTTGGGACTTTGTGTGTTGGTCTGTTTGCGCAAGATTGGGTGAGTCCAGAGACAACCGGAAACGGTTTGCTTTTCGGCGGAGGAACAAAGCTTTTAACCTCCCAAGCGATAGGCGTGGTGGCAGCAGGAGCTTACACGTTCTTTGCAGCCTTGATTTTCTGGTTCATCATCAAAGCATTTGTCGGCCTTCGCGTTAGCTTGCATGAGGAAATCGAAGGTCTTGACATTGGCGAGCACGGCAACGCCGCTTACCCTGATTTTGTGATTCATAAACCAAGCTATACAGCGATCAGTTCTGGCAGTTTTGTGAAACATATTTCCAACACTCCAGAGCTTTCCGGAAAAAGGTAATGGGAGGGAATGTGATCATGAAAAAAATAGAAGCCATTATTAGACCTGAAAAATTAAATGAGGTACGCGTCGCACTGGAGCGTTCGGGCTATCCCGGCATTACGATTTCCGAAGTCCAAGGCCACGGCTTGCAAAAAGGAGTGATTCAGCAGTGGCGGGGCGAGGAATATCGGGTTGATATCCTTCCGAAGGTGAAAGTAGAGATCGTTGCCGGAGATGATGAGGCGGAGACGATTATCCAGTCCATTTTGGAGTCGGCCTATACCGGCGGGGTCGGCGATGGGAAGGTGTTTGTTTACGATGTGGCGGAAGTCGTCCGCATTCGCACACGTGAACGAGGCCAGCGGGCGCTTGCTTGATCAAGAATTGACTTTACAAAAAAAGCAACCTCAGTGTATGATACGTCCTTTCCGCGAAAGAGGCCTGTCCTACTTCCGTAACTTTGACTAACCAAGCAAAGAGCATCTTGCATTTAAGGAGGCAATGGAATGACCACATTGGTAACAGAACGAGATAGAGAAGAGGAAATTGTAGAAGCGACAAGACCGACCACTCCGGATGAAGTAAAACGCTTTGTCCAAAAGAACAAGATTCAAGTGATTGACTTCAAATTTAATGATTTGCCAGGTTTGTGGCAGCATTTTTCCGTTCCGGCTCAGGAGTTGTTGGGAGACAGCATTTGGACGGACGGAATCGGTTTTGACGGTTCCTCGATTCGCGGATTCCAAAAAATTCAGGAGTCCGATATGATTTTGATGCCGGATCCCGGCACAGCCGTCATCGATCCTATTTGTCAGACCCCGACTTTAAGCATCATCTGCAACATTTTTGATCCGGTCACCAAAGAGCCCTACAGCCGCGATCCGCGCTATGTCGCTCAAAAGGCGGAAGAGTATTTGAAGAAAACCAAAATTGGGACGCACAGCTTTTGGGGCCCTGAAGCTGAGTTTTTTATTTTTGATGATATTCGTTTCGATCAGGGTGAAAACTTCGGATATTACTACATTGATTCCGTAGAAGGTGATTGGAATACGGGGCGTGATGAAAAGCCGAACCTCGGTTACAAACCGCGCTATAAGGAAGGGTATTTTCCGGTTCCGCCGCATGATACGCTTCAGGACATCCGTTCTGAAATTATGCTGACGCTTCGGAGAGTGGGTGTTCCGGTGGAATGCCATCACCACGAAGTCGCAACTGCCGGACAATGCGAAATTGACATTCGCTATTCACCGCTGGTTCGGATGGCGGACAACCTCTTGATGTATAAGTACGTGATCAAGAATGTCGCGCGCAAATACAACAAGGTGGCTACCTTCATGCCCAAGCCGATTTTTAAAGACAATGGTTCCGGCATGCATGTTCACTCCAGCATTTGGAAAGATAATACCAACCTGTTTTTTGACGGAAAAGGTTACGCGTTGATTAGCGAAACCTGTAAACATTATATTGGCGGGTTGTTGAAACACGCCGCCAGTATTTTGGCTTTCGGTGCGCCCACCACCAATTCTTACAAGCGGTTGGTTCCCGGTTATGAAGCACCGGTGAACCTGGTGTACTCGGCACGGAATCGTTCGGCTGCCTGCCGGATTCCGATGTATTCAACCTCGCCGGCGTCAAAGCGCGTGGAGTTCCGTTGTCCGGATCCGAGCTGTAACCCGTACCTGACCTTTGCGGCGATGCTCATGGCCGGACTCGATGGAATTCAAAACAAAATTGATCCGGGTCAAGCGGTTGATAAAAATATCTACGAGTTGGATGACCGCGAAAAAGCTAAAATTAAAACGGTGCCCGGCTCATTAGAGGACGCGCTCAGTGCGCTTGAAGCGGACCACGAGTTTCTGTTGCAAGGCGATGTGTTTACGAAAGATGTGATTGACACATGGCTGGCGTATAAGCGGGAAGTTGAAATCGATGCGATTCGCTTAAGACCTCACCCGCACGAGTTCTACCTCTATTTCGACATTTAACAAAGTTGCTGTGTCATTCCCGCGAAAGCGGGAATCTAAACGATGGATTCCCCGGTCAAGCCGGGGAATGACAGTTTTGTTAGCATAAAGAAGGGGACAGCTTGTAG
>JACQQT010000037.1 GCA_016206815.1 Candidatus Omnitrophota bacterium
ACGTAGGGGTTGGAGCTTACAATCACATTGGGAAGAAAGGGTGTTGCTTCCGGACCTTCACGGTGAACGATAAAATTTTCACCATATTCAATTGCCTCGGGAACGTCCGTATAAGCCTGAAGGCGCCCATGATCCGTGTAAAAAGGCTGGTCCTCATGAACCTGCTCCCAAAATGGCAGCCGCGGATAGGTTCTAAACAGCATGAGGGCTCCTCCGGGAGGCCCATATTTTCCGGCCATAATGTCAGCCAACTTGTAACCTGTCGTGGTCGTAGAGGAATCAAGAAGGCGCTGGATATAAACTTCGCGGTTCCCTTCGAGAGCGAATTTCCAATAGTCGGAAAAACGCTTGTCGCCGGTTAGCTCCCCCAACTTTTGCGCAATTTGAGCAAGGATCACAATGTCATCCCTTGAGTCAAAGATCGGAGGAATTCCGCCTTTCCAAATTTGAAGGAAGGGATTTGAACACGAGGCGGTCACTTCAAGCCCTTCAGATTCAAGCCAGGTATTGGCAGGGAGCGCAATGTCGGCATATTCGATGGAAGCCGTCATTTGAATATCAATTGAGACAATCATCTCGACATTGGGATTCACATTTTTAAGCATGTCATACACATGCTTTGCATTATTGATGAGATTGACATTAGTAAAGATCATCGCTTTCGTGGGGGTCGGCATATGGGTTTGGCCCGTGAACACTTTTCTCCCTTCTTGAGGCGTGTTGACAATCAAGGGCCGGTCCCCATGATTCCAGTAAGCGGGCTCTTCGTCCTTGAAATAGGCGTGGGCATGAATGTCCTTACCGTGAGTACTGGGATCCAGATTCATTTGAAAGGGATCCTCAGCCACCCAACCTTTGAATCCGGGACCTGTCCACGGAGAACCTTGAAATACAGCAGCTTTGTAATTTCCGGCCCATCCAAATGCTCCTGCGCCGCGCTCGCCGATATTGCCCGTGAGCATGAGCGGAAGATAAGCAGCCCGGTTCATTTCGGTCGCATGAAACCAGTGGTTGATCCCCTCCCCTTGGTGAATCGCAACGGGTTTAATGGTAGCTATATCTTTTGCGAGCTGTTCGATCAATTCCTTAGGCGCATGCGTCATCTCAACCACGGAATCCAAATCATAATCTTTCAAATGAATTCGGTAGAGAGAGAAAAGCGTCATCACCTCAATTTCCTCACCCTTCACAGTCCTGACCTTAAACGTTCCCTCTAGTGCTGGACGAATTCCCTTCTTAAGGAAACGTTCGCCCACATCATCTCGCGTAATCGCAACGGGCTGATTTTGAGTTTCATCCCAGACAACAAAATCACCTAACTTCTCGTACTGTTCTTGCTTCAGACCTTGATACTTAAAACTTGGGCCTTCTTTTGAAAGCCCAAGTTTATAATTGGGAATGATTTCGCTGGCTTTCAGGCGCTTAAGATTATCGGCTCGAACCAGCAAGGGAAAATCCGTAAATTTCAAAACAAATTCCCGGTCGTACCACCCCTTTTCAATCATCAGTCGGGCAATTCCCAAAAACAGCGCCGCATCGGTTTGCGGACGAATGGGAATCCAATAATCGGATTTGGTGGCAGGAGGACTATATTCCGGCGAAATCGTCACGAGCTTGGCCCCCCGCTCCATACATTCGATAAACCAGTGACTGTCTGTGAGCTTATTCTCAACAAGATTTTTTCCATCTTGAATGATCAGTTTGCTAAAGCGTAAATCATTGAAATCACAATCGGCATTCTGTAAGCCATGAACCCACGGATGGCCGGGTGCCTGATCTCCATGCCAGGTGTAATTGGACCAAGCTCTTCCGGCCTTTGCTTGTTTTTCATCCACGCCTCGGATGTGCGCATCAAGGAGTGCCATTGTATTGCCCAGCCGGTACATTCCGTACTTTCCAAACACACCTAAAAGACCCATGCCGCCGCGGAATTTCATCGTGCGTGTTCCGGCCCCTTCCATCGGAGCCAACATTTCTTCGGGATAACCTTGGGCCAATAATTTTTTCTTTCCTTCTTCCCCGCTATAGCGCTTGGCAATGGCGATGAGTGCTTTTCCCATATAGGCATAAACTTCATCCCACGAAATTTTCTCAAGCTGATCCGTTCCGCGCGAATCGAACTTGTATTTCGATTTATTTTCAGGAGTCAGATCCGGAAAACCGTCGTTTACCCACTCGCGCCACCCGCGGCGGATGAGCGGATATTTCAAGCGGTATGGGCCGTACATCAGCCGGTGGAAGGTATACCCTTTGGCGCACTGGCGCGGATTCCAATTGGCGGTCGCCTTGTTTCCATACAAATCAGCGTACGTCTGATAGTTATATTCTTCGCCCGCTCTGATGACGATCCCGTTTCTCACATAGGCATTCACGCGGCAGGCGTGCGTATCATTGGGAGAGCAAACCCACGAAAATGTGCTGTCATAGCGATATTGATCCCGATACACTTTTTCCCAATCTCGATTGGGGTAATACGCAAGCGGATTCTCAATTTCCTGAACGGGTTCAAGCGCCCAAAGGGCAAGATCGCGCGAAGCAAGCGTCAGGCCGATTCCCGTAAGTCCAGAGAGTTTTAAAAATTCACGACGTGTTAATTTCATATGCTTACCCCCCATGTCGTCATTGCGAGGCAACGATCCAAGCGTAGCCGAAGCAATCCCTGAGATTGCTTCGTCGTCCCTGCGGGACTCCTCGCAATGACGGTTTCGTTGGGCACCCTCATTCCTCCAGAACCAATTCGTTCCAAATAGAAACCATTTTTTGACCATTCCGGTCGCCTTCGCCTCCATCCCAAATTGCGAAAGCAACGTTTACCGTTCCGCCAGGTTTCAATTGAATTCTTTCCTTCTCTGATGGGACCAGTTTCCTTACAAAAACAACCTGCCATTTTCCATCCTGCCAAACGCCATTGGCATCCACTGCCTCAAGCATTGGACTCATTGTGGTAAGCGTTCCAAAACCTTTTGCCCGGGCTTCTTCAGCGGCCGACTTGCGGTCAGGATCTGCTATCGGATTGCCAGCTCCCCAAGCTGTGAGAAAAAGTGGATCATGAAAGGATGTTTTTGATTCGCTGGTTTCGAATTGGCTTCCATATTGATACGTGCGTTGAGATTCATAAAAATCGATCGCGGTATTGGGGTATTGTGTTTCAATATCTGCTTGACGCTTAAGATCTTCTTGCCAAGCTGCTTTCCAATTCCAAATCGCAACGGAGCTAGAGGAACCGCCCATTCCGAAAAACGGAGGGTCCTTCTCACCAGAAATCTGAATCGCAGCGCCATCTGAAAAGGATTGATGTGTTACAACCGATGCGTCCATCTTAGGGTCTGCCCAGGAAAGTTGGATTGCAATTTGATTACCGTCATGTGCCGCTCGTACCTCCACACCTTCGATGCGATCGTCTCTCCACCAAAGGGGTGTGAGCGAAACAAATACAGGTTCCATTTTTGACCACCCATCAGAGGAGGGCTCTAGATTAGAAATGTTTTCAACCTTGTGCGCTATGATCGTGTGTCGATGAAGACGTGCTCGTTCCTCAGCGCCTTGTTTTGGAAGCGTCTGAACGTAATGAATCAAATCCCAGATTTGTTCTTCGGAAAGGGCAGCCTGATAGCTCGGCATTGGTGAACCCGGCAAACCAGCGGTAATCCGGTAGTACAATTCCTCAGAACTTGAAGCGCCCTTAAAAATTCCTGCGGTCAGGTCGCGTGGTTTCAATGGGAATCCAAGCCCATCTTGCATGATCTGTTGGCCGTCACCCTTTCCTTGGGGTCCGTGACAAGAAGC
>JACQQT010000034.1 GCA_016206815.1 Candidatus Omnitrophota bacterium
GCATTAGGTTTTTTGCATCCAAAAACCAAACAAAAGCTTTCGTTTGCCTCAGAATTGCCCTCAGATATGCAGTCTCTCCTTGAGAAACTCGATTGCAGGTCTGTCCCACTTTAGGCACTAGCCCTCATAAAATGAAAAAGAACAAAAAAGGGGACAGACTATAGTCTGTCCCCTTTTTTACTACGATTGCTTCCGCTTATCCCATTGAATTAGTCAATTGTCGCCACGTGGCGACAATTGATGTGGAATTGGGGTTCTATTTTTGCCCGAGCGCTGAATTGCTCGCAATTCTAAATTGTTTTTGATACAATAACCGCTTTCACACTCACGTTATGACGCATTCAACACATACCGCTTCACACCTCAAGAAGCTGCCGTTACATGCCGAGCACGAACGCTTAGGCGCCCGTTTCGGAGCGTTTGGTGAGTGGTCTGTTCCGCTTTACTATACGAGCGTTCTGGAAGAGCACGAGGCGGTCCGCAAGGGTGCAGGCGTTTTCGACATCTCCCACATGGGTGAGTTTTTCGTCCGCGGCCGTGATGCCCGCAAGATGATCAATACTTGGATCACGAATGACGTTGAAAAATTGTCACCCGGCCGGGCGCTTTACAGCCCCGTGTGCCGGGAAAGCGGCGGGATTGTGGATGATGTGGTCGTGTTCGAAGAACGTTCGGATGAGTATTTAATTGTGGTGAATGCGGGGAATATCGAAAAGGATTTCAACTGGTTTGATGTGCGTCGTTCAGGCGATGTTTCGCTTGAAAACGCGAGCGCTCAAACGGCACTTTTGGCGGTTCAGGGGCCTTTCAGCCGGCAGATCGTCCATTCTCTTTTCCGCATTGATCTGAGCGCCCTTTCTTATTATCATTTCGTCAAGTTTGATTCGCCGTTTGGTTGTGTTTATCTTTCCGAAACCGGTTACACCGGTGAAGAAGGGTTTGAAATTTTTTGTCCGGTTGACAAAGTGGCTTCTCTGTTCGGCCGGCTCATGGAAGTAGGGCGTCCGCTGGATTTAAAACCCATCGGATTCGGAGCCCGCGATACGCTCCGGCTGGAAGCCCGGTTGCTGCTCTACGGGCACGATATGAACGATGAAACAACCCCTTTGGAAGCGGGGCTCAATTGGACGATAGGTTGGTCGAAGCAGGATTTTCTCGGCAAACAAGCGCTTTCAGACGAACGCTCGCAGGGGTCTAAGCGAAAACTAATTGGCTTTGAATTAAACGACCGCGGAATTGCCCGTGAAGGCTGTCCGATTTTAATCGGAAATCAGCCGGTCGGTCAAGTGACCAGCGGCACTTTCTCACCGACTTTGAAACGAAGCATTGGATTGGGCTACGTTCCTTCCCAGCATGCTCAAGTCGGTCAAGAAATCGTGATTGAAATACGCGGGAAACTTTCTCACGCGAAAATTGTAAAAACACCTTTTTATAAACGAAGCAAAACTTAAATTTCGAAAGGCGGTGGCAGGATGAATTTTCCGGGGGATCTTCGTTATACCAAAACGCATGAGTGGATACGCCGGGAGGGCGAAAAGTGGATTGTTGGGATTTCGGATTATGCACAACATGAAATATCGGATGTGGTATTTGTCGAACTTCCCCATGTAAGTCAGCAGGTCGAAGGCGGAAAAGCAGCCTGCATTGTCGAATCCGTGAAAGCCGCGTTCGATATTTATGCGCCGGTTTCGGGAACGATCAAAGCCATTAATACGACATTAGAATCAGATCCGGGTTTGGTGAATCAGGAACCTTACGGAAAAGGCTGGTTTTTTGAGTTAACTCCTGCCAATCCAAAAGATTGGGATTCGCTTCTTGCGCGCGATCAGTATGAACAGATGATTAAACAAGGGGCAGCTGAGTGAGTTATTTTCCGATTACGGCAAAAGATAAAGCGGAGATGCTCGAGACCATCGGCATTGAGCATTTTGGGCAGTTGTTTCAAGGGATTCCGATCGGAATTCGAAATCCGAACATCCCACTTCCGCCGGCCCTAAGCGAACTTGAAGCCCAGCGCTGGTTTTCCGAGTTGGCTCGGAAAAATGCGGACGTTAAAACACATTTGTCGTTTTTGGGAGCGGGCAGTTACGAACACTTTATCCCCTCGATCGTCAAGCACGTCATCAGTCGGAGCGAATTCTACACCGCTTATACGCCTTATCAACCGGAAGCATCTCAAGGAATTCTGCAGGCACTTTTTGAATACCAGAGCCTCATCTGCGAATTGACCGGGATGGATGTTTCCAATGGTTCCCATTATGACGGATCTACCGCTTTGGCGGAATCCGTTTTAATGAGCTTGCATGAAACGAAGCGGCA
>JACQQT010000035.1 GCA_016206815.1 Candidatus Omnitrophota bacterium
GCATTGAAGTTAGCGCAGAAGAGAGGTTACGCAGAAGCGGATCCGAAGCTGGATATCGAAGGAATTGACGCCGCGCACAAATTGACGATTTTGGCCAGCCTGGTGTTTGGCGGATGGGTCTCTTTTAAAGACATCTATGTCCGGGGCATTTCCAGCATTCGGAGCGAAGATATTTCGTTTGCAGAAGAGTTTGGTTATACGATCAAATTGCTTGCGGTTGCCAAAAAGACCGGAAAAGGAATTGAGGCACACGTTCAACCGGCTTTATTGCCAAAGTCACACGTGCTGTCAAACGTTCACGGTTCGTATAACGCGATTTTGATGCAGGGGGATGAGGTCGGCGATATTCTGCTGTACGGCCGGGGAGCCGGCAGCCGGCCGACCGGCAGTGCGGTGGTGAGCGATTTGGCGGATCTTGTGCGCCTGCAAGATCAGGACGCTGTGTTCGCTCCTGATTTAAGGCCGCTTCAGATTGAGAACATCTCCTCACTTCTTTCCCGGTATTACCTGAGGCTTCATGTGATTGACCGGCCGGGAGTGCTGGCCAGAATTTCCGAGGTGCTCGGCCGGCATAAAATCAGCATCAGCGATGTGATTCAGAAGGAAAGGCGGATCGGCAGCGTGGTGCCGCTCATTCTTCTGACGCACCATACGCAAGAGCATTTGCTCCGGCACGCGGTTCAGGCCATTGATCGCCTGTCTGCTTTAAAAGGAAAAACTCAGGTTTTAAGAATCGAGGAATAGATGCCGCCCATCAAAAAAGTTCCGGTCAAAAAAATTGGGGTGATCGAACGGTACCAGGAATTTCTGCCGGTGACCGAAAAGACGCCGATCATTTCCTTAAACGAAGGCAATACCCCCCTCATTTTATCGGAGGCGCTTCCGGGCGAGTTGGGTCTTACGGACATCAAGATTTATTTTAAATTTGAAGGCCTCAACCCAACCGGCTCTTTTAAAGACCGCGGCATGACGATGGCGGTTTCAAAAGCGATGGAGGAAGGCGCGAAGTCCATCATGTGCGCCTCCACCGGCAATACGTCCGCTTCAGCCGCCGCTTTTGCTTCGCGGTGCGGTATGCAGTGTTTCGTTTTGATTCCGGAAGGGAAAATTGCGAAGGGGAAACTGCTTCAAGCGTTCCGTTACGGGGCAAAAGTAGTGGTGGTGAAGGGCAATTTCGATTTGGCGTTGGAATTGGTGAAGAAAATCACGGCGAATTATCCGATCCAAATCGTCAATTCGGTGAATCCTTACCGGATTGAAGGACAAAAGACGGCTGCCTTTGAAATTTGCGATGACTTGGGAGAGGCTCCCGATTATCACGCGATTCCCGTCGGAAATGCCGGGAACATCACGGCGTATTGGCGGGGGTATCAGGAATATCAGAAAGCGGGGCATTCGAGAATGCTTCCTCAAATGCTGGGTTTTCAGGCGGCCGGGTCTGCCCCGATTGTTTTAAACCGCGTGGTTGAAAAACCGGAAACGATTGCCACCGCCATTCGAATCGGAAATCCCGCCAGCTGGCAAAGCGCCGTTCGAGCCCGCGATGAATCGGGCGGCTTGATTGATATGGTGACGGATGAAGAGATTACCTGGGCGTACCGCTTTCTGGCGGAGCGAGAAGGCGTTTTTGCTGAACCGGCCTCGGCCGCTGCGGTTGCCGGCGTGGTGAAGCTTGCCAAAAAGAATTATTTTAAACAAGGAAGCAGCATTGTTTGCACATTGACGGGGTCCGGACTGAAAGATCCCGAGTTTGCTTTGAGTTTCGACGATCCGACGGAAGCGGTAGAACCCACGATGAAGGCCGTGCTGAACGCAATCGGAGTTTAGTTGACGATGAAGTATCTAGTGATTATCCCGGATGGAATCGGAGATCGGCCCACAGAAGCGCTCGGCGGCAAAACACCGCTTGAAGTGGCCCGGATTCCGAACTTGACTTATTTTGCGAAAATCGGGAAGGTGGGGACTATCCGCACTATTCCGGATCGCTTGGAACCGGCTACACACGTCGCATTCGCTTCCTTGATGGGTTATGAGCCTAAACAATTTGTGAACGGGCCGGGTCCGCTGGAGGCCGCCAATTTAGAAGTGAAGCTTGAAGAAAACGAAATTGCCTTTCGGATGAATTTTGTGACGGAGTCGGGCGGGATTTTGGCTGATTCGACGGCGGGGCATATCACGACCCGGGAAGCGAAAGCGCTTGTTAATTTTCTCAATAAAAAGCTGTCGAGCGACTTCGTCCGTTTTTTTCCGGGCAGCGGCTACCGCCATATTGCCGTCATTAAAGATGCGCGCGGATTTCAGGCACTTTCCGCTTCCGTGTTAGACCCGTCCGCCATCGTCGGCAAGCCGATTGAAAACAATCTGCCCAAGGGCCCCGGAGAAGATCTGATTAAGAAATTGATTTATGATTCCAAATTGTTGTTGCAAGATCACGAGGTGAACCAAGTGCGTGTGGATTTGGGAGAAAATCCTGCGAATATGATCTGGCCTTGGGGCCAGGGCTGTATGCCGAAGCCGCCTAAGTTTTCGGAACGTTTCGGAGGGTTGAGCGGCGCTTCGATTTCAACCAGTGACGTGGTGAAAGGATTTTCCAGGATTATCGGCCTTACCGTTGTGGAGCTTCCGCCGACCAACGCTTATCCGGATTTTGATTACGAAGGAGAAGCGCAGGCGATGGTAGAACTTGTGCGGGAGAAGGATTTCGTATGCGTTCATGCCAGAGCGTGCCATGAAGCATCCCATGAGGGGGATGTGAAGCAGAAAACGTTGTCGCTGGAAGCCATTGATCACCATCTCATCGGAGCCGCGAAATCTTTTTATGAAGCGGAGAAAGACGTTCGAGTGTTAATTGCGCCGCTTTTAAATACGCCTTACCAATTGCGGCAGCATGTCCGGGAGTCGGCCCCTTTTATTTTAGCCGGGAAGAATATTTTGAGTGATGAAATCGAACATTTTAACGAGGCGATTGCGCAGGTTTCACAATTGCGGTATCGCGACGGTTGGAAGTTAATGGAACAGTTTCTAAGCGGGAAAGATGTCGGTTAATTTTTTATGGCACTGATTGTTCAAAAATTCGGCGGTTCCTCAGTTGCGGACGTCAAGCGGATCAAGCGGGTGGCAAAACGCGTGGTCGAAACCAAGCGGAAAGGCAACCGTTTGGTGGTGGTGGTTTCCGCGCTGGGAGACACGACGGACGGACTGCTTGAGCTTGCCGACGCCGTCACGGATCGTCCGGACGAACGTGAAATGGATATGCTGCTTGCCACAGGCGAGCAAGCGTCGGTGGCTTTGCTGGCGATGGCAATTCATAAGCTCGGCGCCAAAGCCATTTCGTTTACGGGTCCTCAAGTCGGCATCCTGACCGATAAAATGCACACGAAGGCCCGGATTCTCGACATTAACACTTCTCGGATTGACCGGGCGCTTCGCGACGGCAACATTGTGATCGTGGCCGGTTTCCAAGGCAAAACGGAGACGGAGGAAATTACCACGTTGGGCCGGGGAGGGTCTGACTTAACGGCCGTCGCTTTGGCGAAAGCGCTTCATGCCAAGCAATGCGAAATTTATACGGATGTCGACGGAATTTATACGGCGGACCCCAAAATTGTTTCGGATGCGCGAAAGCTGGATGCGGTGAGCTACGATGAGATTCTGGAACTTGCTTCGCTCGGAGCGCAGGTGATGCAGTCCCGTTCCATCGAGGTGGGAAAAAAGTTTAATGTTCCCATCCGCGTTCGTTCAAGCATTCGCCGCTCGAAGGGGACGTTGATTACAAAGGAGAATCCGAAGATGGAAGACGTGATGGTGAGCGGGGTGGCTTTGAATGAAAATGAAGCCAAGATTACGATTTTCAAAGTTCCCGATAAGCCGGGCGTGGCGGCTAAGATTTTTAAAACCATCGCAGACCACGGAATTAATGTGGATATGATCATTCAAAATAAAACACAGACGAATACGACCGACATTTCTTTTACGGTTTTTAAAAGCGAGCTCAAACGCGCGATGGATGCCGTTTGGAAGGCCTCCCGTGCCGTCGGAGCGGGTCAGGTGGTCTGCGACCAAAATATCGCAAAAGTGAGCATTGTCGGTGTCGGGATGCGCTCCCATACGGGCGTTGCCTCCAAAGTGTTCGGTGTCTTGGCAAAACATAAAATCAATATCGAGATGATCTCGACTTCCGAGATTAAAATTTCGTGCGTGGTCAGCGGCAAGAAAGGCAAGCAGGCGGTTCGCGTGATTCATCGGGAATTCGGTTTAGGACGAAAATGAGCAAGATCCAAATCTACGACACCACGTTACGGGACGGGGCTCAGGGTGAGGGGATGAGCCTGTCTTTAAACGACAAGCTGCTTTTGGCCAAGCGATTCGATCAGTTTGGGATTGATTATATCGAGGGCGGATGGCCGGGCTCCAACCCGAAGGATCTTGCTTTTTTTAAAGACGCCAAAAAAATCAAGTTTAAACACGCAAAGGTGGTTGCTTTCGGTTCAACGCGGCGCGCCCATTCAAAAGTTTCCAATGACGACAACATTAAAGCGCTGCTGGAAGCCGGCACCGGGACCGTCACCATTTTTGGAAAAAGCTGGGATTTCCACGTGCGGAAGGTGTTCAAAACCTCGCTCGCAGAAAATCTCAAAATGATTCACGATTCCGTCCATTACCTGAAGTCGAAGAAGCTGGAAGTGATTTACGACGCTGAACATTTTTTTGACGGCTTTCACGCCAATCCGGAATATGCCATCCAAACGATCCGGGAAGCGGTCAAAGCGGGGGCCGATCTAGTGGTTCTTTGCGATACCAACGGCGGAAGTCTGCCGCATCAAATCGCGATCGGCGTCAAACGAGCTAGAAAAGCAACCAGGGCTCCGGTCGGGATTCACGTTCATAATGACGGGGATCTTGCGGTTGCCAATTCAATGACCGCAGTGGAGCACGGCGCGATTCAAGTGCAGGGAACCATCAACGGATACGGTGAACGCTGCGGGAATGCCAATTTAACCAGCATTATTCCGGTGCTTCAGCTCAAGCTGGGATTGCGCGTTCTCGCGCCTCAGAAATTGCGCGAGCTGACAGAACTCTCGCACTACGTGGCCGAAGTGTGCAATATGCCGATTGAAAACAACCAGCCCTTCACGGGAAAGTCCGCCTTTGCGCACAAAGGCGGTGTCCATGTGAATGCGATGCTCAAAAATGCAAAGACCTATGAACACCTGAATCCCTCCTCGGTGGGCAATCATCGGCGGTTTTTGGTTTCGGAGTTGAGCGGGAAATCCAACGTATTTCTGAAAGCAAAGGAATTGGATCTTAAGTTGGATCAGGACGCGCCCCATACGCGTTCGATTTTACAAAAGGTCAGGGAATTGGAGAGTCAGGGTTATCAATTCGAAGCGGCTGAGGCCAGTTTTGAACTTTTAATGAAAAAGGAGCTTGGAAAATACAAAGAATTCTTCACCGTCGAAAAAGCCGTTCTTTCAAATGAAATTATCGGAGACGAGAACCCAACGGTTGGAGCAACAGTTCGAATTGTGGTAAAGGATAAGGAACCGAGAGAAGACAACGCGATCGGCGACGGGCCGGTGGATGCTTTGTATAAGGCGTTTCGGAAGGTGTTGATTGGATTTTATCCTGTGGTGGAAAAAATCCACCTGACTGATTATAAAGTCCGCGTTGTCGATTCCCAGGCAGGCACAGCTGCAAAGGTCCGTGTTTTTATCCAGTTTCAAGATGAGGCAGGAAACGCTTGGACGACGGTAGGGGTTGATAAAAACATTATCGAAGCTTCCTGGCAGGCCTTAAAAGATGCCGTCGAATACAAACTTCTCAAGGGATAGTCTTACGTTCCACACTTCGCAATGACGGAGTTACCTTCCAAATACAATTCCAAAGCCGTTGAGGGCAAGTGGTATTCAAAGTGGGAGACGTCCGGCTATTTTAAACCTGCCTTCGACGCCAAGAAAAAGCCTTACACCATCGTCATTCCGCCGCCCAATGTGACCGGCATTCTGCACATGGGCCACGCCTTGAACAATACGATTCAAGATATTTTGATCCGCTGGCGGAGAATGCAAGGGGTGCCGGCGCTTTGGGTGCCCGGGGTGGATCATGCGGGAATCGCAACTCAGAATGTGGTGGAGAAAAAACTGGCGGAGGAAGGAAAGACCCGCCATCA
>JACQQT010000036.1 GCA_016206815.1 Candidatus Omnitrophota bacterium
AGCTTTGCTGTTTCGAACAGATTCAAGGACGCGGTCCGGAAGCGGCGTTCCCTCTTTCTCCATCACGTCCAAACCGGCATTTTGAATGTCCCAATTGAACCCAACACCGGTTGCGTCCAAAACTGCCTTCGTCACATCGGCAAGTTCCGGTCCTGTTCCATCACCGCGTATTAAAGTAACCTTGTAGGCCATCTTCTTCCTTTTATTCAACAACGTCTTTGCGAGGCAACAACCAAAGTGACGCCGAAGCAATCTCTGACCGGGATTGCTTCGCTACGCTCGCAATGACGACTGCGGATGGGAGGTATTGCGTTGTGATTAATAAGCTGTTATCCTAGCAGAGCTTAAGCTGTTTTGCAAGCCAACGATTGTTACAACGTCATTCCCCCGTACGGGGGAATCTAAGGATATAGATCCCCGCCTTCGCGGGGATGACCGTCATGCGAAAAATCAAACAAACCCTGGAAAAAGCGCTGATGGAAGCCGGCGGCATCTTGAAACGCGCCGTCCATCAGCCGATCAAAGTTCACTACAAAAGCCCGCTTAGTCTGGTCACCAAAACGGACAAAGAAGCGGAGCGAAGGATCATTGAAATTATTCGTAAGCGCTTTCCAAAGCACTCGATCCTGGCCGAAGAATCAGGAAAATCTTACCGCCATACCTGCAAGTGGATGATTGACCCCGTTGACGGAACGACCAACTTCGCCCACCGACTTCCGCTCGCCTGCGTTTCAATCGGTTTTGAAGAAGACGGAATCCTAAAAGTGGGCGGTGTCTGGAATCCATTTTTAAGCGAATGGTTTTGGGCCGAGCGCGGCAAAGGAGCAAGCTTAAACGGCAAACGCATCCGCGTTTCGACCAACCCGACGCTTCGCGAATCACTCCTCGTGACCGGCTTTCCCTATGACCGCAGAAAACGGGCAGATTATTATCTCAGATTCATGAAAGCCTTCATGATGAAAACACAAGGCATCCGTCGTCTGGGTTCTGCCGCGCTCGATCTCTGCTATGTAGCCTGCGGCCGGTTTGACGGCTACTGGGAATTCAAACTCAATCCATGGGATCAAGCCGCAGGAGCTTTAATTGCAAGGGAAGCCGGCGCCGCCTTAAGTGACTTCTCAGGCCGGCCGATGGATATTTATGGAAACCAAACGCTCGTGACGAACGGAAAAATCCACAGCGAGATGTTAAAAATTATCCGAAAATTGTTGTAATCCCGAGTGAGGTGTTACGACATGAAAAAGAAAGCCAAACCAAAACCGCGGCACACGTGGCGAATCAACCCAAAAACGCGCATCAAAGAAAACAAAAAGAACTACGACCGGAAAAGGGAGCGCAAGAAAATCCTGAAGCAGCTGGACTGGTTTGGAGATAAATCCTGATGGTGGATCACCCCATTGCCATCGGGTTGATTCTCGCAGCAGTTGTCTTCACCGCCCGGTGGTGGCATGAGCGTTTCGCCAATACGCTCCTCATGCGGATTCTCCCGACGCCGGTGCTTTGTTATGTCCCGCCTACCCTGCTCGCCACGGCGGGCATTCTTCCGCTTGAATCTCCGATTTACGATTGGTGCACCCGCCAGCTGCTTCCGGCTTGCCTCGTTTTGATTTTAATGACCACGGATTTTGCGGCGTTGAAACGCATCGGCCGCCCTGCTTTTTGGACGATTTTGATTTCAAGTATGTTTGTGATGATCGCTGGAATAGGAACTTCTTTTGTATTCCGGCGAACGTTGGGGCCAGAAACCTGGAAGGCCGCCGGAACCCTTGCGGCCAGTTGGGTCGGCGGAACCGCTAATGAATTGGCCGTCAAGGAAGCGACCGGTCTTTCAGATGCTCTCTTCGCACCTCTTTTTATTTCAGACATCACCGTTGTCTATATTTGGATGACCCTCCTCATGATCGGATCGGGTTTTCAAACCCAAATTGACCGGTGGATCGGATCGGACCACAAGAAATTCTTATCGAATCTTGAAACTGGAGGCTTGCACTCCAATACAAACCGAAAAGCCAATCGTCCTTCTTGGATGCCGATTGTGCTTTTAATCGCCTCAGGCTTCGGCCTTGGAAGTGCTTCAGCGTGGATCGGAAGTTTAATTCCGGAAATCGGCATGGCGGTTACTTCGACCACCTGGGTCATTCTCGCCGTGACCACGGCAGGACTTCTTGCAGCGCTTACGCCTGTGGCGCGCCGATACGAAGCGGAAGCCTGTTCGGTAGGTTATCTTCTTTTTTACTTCGTGCTGGCCTCGACCGGTGCGCGGGCCAATTTGCTTGCAATTGTGAAGGCACCGCTCTTGATAGTCTTCTGTTTGACGTGGGCGTTCCTGTATGGAATCCTGATGATCGCCTGGGCCAAAATTTTTAAGACGCCGGCGGCTTTGCTCGCAACGGCTTCACAGGCTAACTTAGGAGGCGTGGTGTCTGCGCCGATTGTGGCTTCGACTTATAGCCCGGCGCTTGCTCCGCTCGCGGTGCTCCTTGCTATTTTCGGCTATGCGGTTGGAAATTACCTTGGAATTCTCACGGGGCAAGTACTTAGATGGCTGATCCCCTAAACACAATGGGGCATACCGAGTCTGAAATATAACGGACAATTTCTGAAATGGACTCTCCCGGGCCGAACATTTTCCCGATCCCCATTTTCTGAAGACGCGCCTGATCCTGAGGCGGAATAATACCGCCGCCGGTGATCAATACATCCTGCTTTCCAAATTTCTTCAGGCCCTGCTGAATTTTCGGCAACACGCTCATATGGGCCCCGGATAAAATACTGACCGCCACCACGTCCACATCTTCCTGGACGGCGCTTCGCACAATCGTATTCACACTTTGGCGAAGCCCCGTATAAATCACTTCCATGCCGGCATCACGCAGGGCCCGGGCAATCACTTTGGCCCCGCGATCGTGCCCGTCGAGGCCCGCTTTCGCCAACAACACCCGAATTTTAGAACGCGCTTGCCGGTTCCTGGTACTCACCGAACACCTCTTTAAGTGAACTCACAATTTCCCCAAGCGTGGCATAGGCTTCAACCGATTCCAGGATAAAAGGCATTAAATTCTCTTTTCCATGAGCTTTCCTTTTGAGTTGTTCCAAGGTCTTTTGCACTTTTGCGCTGCTCCGTTTCTTCCGGAGCCGTTTCAATTTCGCCTTCTGTTCGCGTTCCCGCTTCGGGTCAATCTTAAAAATAGGAACTTTCCACAACTCTTCCCGGGCCGCGTATTCATTGACCCCCACCACAATCTGCTGCTTGCTTTCCACTTCCTTTTGATAAGCATAGGAGGCGCCCGCAATTTCTCTCTGGAAAAAATTCTCCTCAATTCCTTTTAAAACACCTCCCATTTTTCGAATCTGTTTAAAATAGCTCTCTGCCTGCTTTTCGATTTCGGAAGTCAGTTGTTCCAGATAATAAGACCCTCCCAGCGGATCGACCGCATCCTGCAATCCTAACTCGTGGGCCAAAATCTGCTGCGTCCTGAGGGCAATCTGGGCCGATTCCTGAGTCGGAAGACAAAGCGGCTCATCATAGCCGTTCGTATGAAGGCTCTGGGCTCCTCCCAGAACTGCCGAAAGGGCTTCAAAAGCGGTGCGCGCGATATTATTTTCCGGCTGCTGAGCTTGAAGGCTCGATCCTGCCGTCTGAACATGAAAACGCATCCGCCAGGATTTTGGGTCTTTTGCTTTGTACGTACTGCGCATTTTGCGCGCCCAGATTCTGCGCGCGGCGCGGTATTTCGCGATCTCCCCAAAAAAATTCTGATGGGCATTAAAGAAAAAAGAAAGCCTCGGCGCAAAACGGTCTATCGGTAATCCCGTTTTTAACACTTCTTCGACATAGGTAAACCCGTTGGCCAGCGTAAACGCGAGCTCCTGCGCAGCCGTTGAACCCGCCTCCCGGATGTGGTAACCGCTGATAGAGATCGGATTCCATTTGGGGACATATTTGGCCGCATAGCCGACGGTATCCACAATTAATCTCACCGACGGGCGGGGCGGGAAAATCCATTCTTTTTGAGCCATGAATTCTTTTAGAATATCGTTTTGAAGCGTCCCGTTCAGGCGTTTAAACGGAACGCCCTGCTTTTTGGCGCAAGCTAAATACATCGCAAACACAATGGCGGCGGGGGCATTAATCGTCATGGAAGTTGAAATTTCACCGAGCGGAATCCCAGAGAAAAGCTCCTCCATATCCGCCAACGAATCAATCGCGACCCCGCCCAGCCCGACTTCGCCGACTGATTTGGGATGATCGGAGTCGTACCCCATGAGCGTCGGAAGATCAAACGCAACGGAAAGACCGGTCTGGCCTGAGGCCAAGAGAAACCGAAATCGTTGATTCGTATCATGCGCCAATCCGAATCCGGAAAACTCCCGCATCGTCCAAAGCTTTCCGGCATACATCGTCGGATAAATTCCGCGCGTAAACGGGAATCGGCCCGGGTCGCCGAGATCGCGGTCGTAGCGAAGCGCCTGCAAATCTTTGGGAGCATAACAAATTTTCCGAGTTTTTTTCTTATTAAGTTTCATATTAGTCTTAACCGTCCTCGCAATGACGAGGTCCTCTTTTGTATAAACTGATAAAGAAGTTGGATGCCTTTGCTCTGTTCTGCAACCGTTTTAAAAATAGGGGCATCGCTTGAGCGTACAAGCGTATCCGCCATTCGATGAGCGCCGGGCCGATCGGCTTTATTGATGACAAACGCATCTGCCATTTCTCTGAGTCCCGCCTTCATGAATTGCATGTCATCGCCGGACTCAGGCGTCAGAACCAAAATAGTCAGATCTGTAAACCGCGTCACGTCAAAATCAAGTTGGCCGGCACCCACCGTCTCGATCAAAACATAATCATAGCCTGCCTTCAGAAATAATTTGGAAACCGCTTCGGTCGCCCGGGCAACTCCGCCCTTCGCACCGCGGCTTGCCATGCTTCGAATAAACACGCCCGGGTCTTCCGCCAGATTCTGCATCCGGACGCGGTCACCCAGGAAAGCTCCGCCTGTTTTCGGACTGGTCGGATCCACCGCCACAATGGCTACTTTCTTTCGAGCGCTTCTCATCACCTTCGCCAAAGCCGCAATCAGCGTACTTTTCCCGGAACCTGCCGAACCGGTCACGCCGATGAGACGACCGCGGGATGGTTTTTGAGATTTTGATTTGAATTGCCTAAAGAATTGCTGCTGAAAAGAAGGACGGTTTTCGAGGAGAGTGATGGCCTGAGCGAGGGCACGAATCCTGCCTTTTTCGACTCCTCTCACAAGTGAACGGATTTGAGATGCGCTCAATTCAAACTTACTTCCAGTTTCGGAAAAGTTCAATGAGAAGTCGGAGGCCGATGCCGGTAGCACCTCTTGCGTTGTATGGCTTGTCCGAATCCACCCAGGCCGTTCCGGCAATGTCCAAATGGGCCCACGACTTAATGGGAACAAATTCTTTCAGGAACATCGCCGCGGTAATCGTTCCGCCCTGACCGGAACCTGCGTTGAGAACATCGGAATGATGCCCCTTGATCAAATCAAAGTATTCATCCCACAACGGAAGCTGCCAGCACCGTTCTCCCGTCGTCTCGCCCGCTTTCCGAATTTTATCGACCAGCGCCTGGTCGGTTCCCATCAAGCCGACGGCTTTATCCGCCAGGGCTACGACGCAAGCCCCCGTGAGCGTCGCAAGATCAATGATCACTTTGGGTTTGAATTTTCCGGCATAAGCCAAAGCGTCCGCCAAAATGAGGCGTCCTTCGGCATCCGTATTAATCACCTCAACCGACTTTCCGTTGTACATTTTGATAATGTCGCCCGGCCGTTGAGCGCCTCCGCCCGGCATATTCTCCACGCAAGGCGCAATCCCAACGAGATGGATCGGAAGATGCAAACGGCTCGCCGCTTTCAAAATCCCAATGACGGTGGCGGCGCCTGACATGTCGTATTTCATTTTTTCCATATCCCGCGAGGGCTTAATGGAAATCCCGCCGGTATCAAAGGTAACGCCTTTACCGACCAGGCAAACGGTTCCGCGCTTTTTGTACTGCAAACCATATTCCATCACGATTAATTGAGGCGCTTCATGTGAACCCTGAGAGACCGCCACAATACCGTTCATCTTAAGACGCTTGATTTCACCCGGTCCGAGCACTTGGCAACGGAATTTTCCTTCGCGCGCCGCTTTCCGCGCCTGACTGGCAAGCTCGCGCGGCGGCATCACATTACCGGGCTCGTTAATCAAATTACGGGTCAAATTAACGGCTTCTGCGATAATGCAGGCTTCGCGAACGGATTTTTGAAGCACGTTTTTCTGGGTTTTTTTAGAGAAGAGAAGTTCAAAGGATCGAACTTCGTGTTTTGGTTCATCTTTTTTCTTAGATTGATATTTATCGAAGCGGTAATTGGCCCGCTCCAACGTTTCGGGAATAATTTCTGCAGCCTGATGGATAGAAACAGACCCGGCCGAAAATGTTTCCGCCAATATTCGGACGGTTTTGGCATTGTGGCATTTTCCGTGCTGCAGCACAGATGCAGAGGCCTTTCTTAATTTTTCAGGAGTCCATTTTTCTTTCTTGCCAAGACCGATCAAAATTAACTCGTTGGATCCCCTGATTGGACCGTCATAGGAAGCAAACCGCTCGCCTTCTCTCCCGCTAAAGCGCTTTTTCTCAAACGCGCTTCGAGCAACTTCAAAGGCTCCCGAATCAACGGTTTGAAGTGCCTTAGAAGGCAATTTGTCTCCCTCAAACGAAGCGGCGATCAGAAGATCCGCTCTGGATTTGACCTCTCCATAAAACCCGACTGTAATGTCCATCCGTCACTCCTTAAGTTAATGGTTGGTTATGATAGCATTGCCCGCTCAGAAAGAAATGATTCTATCATGGCAAAATAGCGGCAACAAGAAATTCTACTTTAACCTCAACCTACCCGTTTTTACCTCAACTTAATCCACATGGAACCCAATCCGGCGTTCGGGTAAATCAGAGGGTACCATGAGTTTACGGATAGCATCAAAAATGGCTTGAATTTCAGAATCATGTTTTTCAACCTTTCTCTCAAGTTTGGCCAATTCAGATGCTAACTCCTTATGAGTTGAGATCCATCGACGCAAGCGAACAAAGGTTTTGATGATATGGATGCTTATTTTGACCGCTCTTTCACTGTTTAACACACTAGCCAACATCGCCACACCATGTTCTGTAAAAACATAAGGCGAAGCGGAAGAATGCTTTAATGATTCAAACCGGTGCCAATTTGTCACCAGTTCTTTTTTCTCCTCCTCTGTTAACCGAAACATAAACTCTTCGGGAAAACGTTCTCGGTTCCGTTTGACCTGTCGATTTAAATACTTGGTTTGAACATCATAAAGCGCGGCAAGGTCACGATCGACCATCACTTTATGCCCGCGAACAGAAAAGATTTTCTCCTCGATTGCCTCTTTCGAAATCACATATTTCATTAGGCTTCCTCCTTTGAAACACACCCCTGGAATTGCGAGAGTTTATGCGGAAAAATTTTGTTACGCGGGAGAACATTATTATAGCAGAAAAATTATTTTATTCAACGAGCTTTCTTTAAACTTTTACTTTACCCTTCTCTCGACAACGGCGCAACCGACCAGATCGCCCCATACGTTGACCGTCGTCCGGCACATGTCTAAAGGCCTGTCGATCGCAAACAAAATTCCGAGGCCAACCGCCGGTAAACCCACGGCTTGAAGCACAATTAAAATGGTCACCAAGCCGGCGCTCGGAATGCCGGCAGCCCCAATCGAAGCCAGGGTTGCCGTCACATAAATGATCAACTGCTGAAACGGTGACAGATCAATCCCCAAAGTCTGTGCAATAAAAACGGCAACCACGGCTTCATACAGCGCGGTCCCGTCCATGTTGACCGTAGCACCCAGCGGCAAAACGAAACTTGAGGTTTCTTCTTGAATGCCGGCTTCTTTGGCAGACGCTAAACTAACCGGCAGGGTCGCCGAGGAGGAAGACGTGGCAAAAGCCATGACCAATGCTCCTTTGACAGCGCTGAGGTAATCCCGGATAGACCGCCCTGAAAAAAATTTGAACAGGAGCGGCAGCACAATCAATCCATGGATAAACAAACCAAACAAAACAACCAAAACAAATTTCCCGAAAGAAGCCAGAACCGAAAATCCGAAAGTGCCGATCAACGGTGCGATCAATCCGACAACGCCGATCGGCGCAAACCAAATCACCCCCCGCGTGAGAACGAGAAAAACCTCCTCAACCGATTTCAGCAATGAAATCAATGCCTCTGCCCGCTTGCCCGAATAAAGCAGCGCCATCCCCAGCAAAATTGCAAAAATAATAATGCCCAAAATATTGGTTTCCGAAAAAGCGGAGAAAATGTTTTCCGGAATCAAACGAGAGATAAATTCCGTAAAAGACGCGGTACTTCCAAGATCCGTCTCCGCACCGGAAGACTCCAAATGAACCCCGGCTCCGGGTTGTATGAGATTGACCAAAACCAAACCCAAGAGAATCGCCAAAGAGGTGGTTGCCAAATAATAAAGAAGGGTGCGTCCGCCAAGAGTGCCCAACCGAGTCAACGTTCCCGTCCGATAAACGCCGACCACGATGGAAGCAAATACCAAGGGGACTACGACTAACTTCAGAAGGGATATAAAAATTGAACCGATCGGTCTTAGGCTTTCGGCCTTGGGCCCTAAAAACAAACCCGCTGCGACACCTGCCAGCAGACCCCAAAAGATGGCTTGAGCACTCGAAAAAAAGGAAAGGAACCGGGACTTGGGTTGGGTCATGGGTAGGATTCTACCCAAAACCTTTCCCCGCTTCAATCGACAAAAAGAATCTTTTGATTCAGCTAATACGGAATCTGAGGGAGGTGTTGAGACTAACTCAGGCGGCTGATGTTGCCGGCCCAATCGACTGAGTAGGCGTACCGCGCGTCCCCTTTGGCAAGTACGATTTGAAAAGCGGCCGGCTGATCCAGTAACGGCCTGATTTCGATGGAAGTAGGCACTTGGCGGATTTTTGGTTCCAAACGATACGCAAGAGGTTTTGTGGGGTGATTCGTCATTTCATAATCTTCTTCAGCTTCCGGAACCGAAAACTGGAGCCGAACTGCCTTATCCTGCCGCAATGCCTCAAGCAGTAATTCTTCCCGCCCCGGGGATGTTAGAAAAGTATTCAAACCGGCATTCAAAATCTGAACCTCGGAACCGGACAGGGGTTGGTCATGCCCGCCCGGCGTAAACAGGGCGGCATGAAACTGTTTCAACGTAATAAAATGAAATCGCGTCGAGGATAAAGCATGAAGTTGAGTGTCTGAGGAAGGTGCCGCCAAGGGACTCGAGAGCAGCGCCTCTTGCGCGAAAGCGCCCCGGACAAAATGGGCGCTGACGGCTATCAAAATCAAAATTAAAATCGCTACAACGTTTCGAAGTTTCACGGGTGAAATTCGGCAGCCTGCCCACCATCTCCCTTGCGGGAATTAGGCGCATGACTTTGCGTCCCGCCCTTTCGAGCGGTTTGCCCCGGCCAAATCATTGTGTTTGGCCGCCCCGAACGCTTCCTCCTTTGCGTCAGGTTTTCGTTCCAACCAAAAAGCTTGGAAAGAACTACTTACTGCTTAGGTTAAAGGTACCATACCGCTTAACGAAATCCAACGGTACCCGCCCATAAAACATTGCAAAAAAGCCGTTAACGGCTAAAATACAGGTCTTACTTTACCCATTTATGAAGTCAGGATAAAAAAATGGCGACTAAACTGAAGTCGAATAACGCGGCCGGAATCTGGTTTTGGCTCAAGTGGATCCTTGTTGCCATCGGGGGATTTACGGCTTCGCTATTCTTCTGGAACTGGCTGCTCTTAAAACAACTCGAAGCGGACTTGAGCAATCCGCAAGTTGCAATCGGATGGATGGTGGCGGTTTTTGGCACCTGGTTCATCACCTTAATTCCGCTCATGAAGACGAAAGAAATGGTCATGGGCCACATGGATAAAAAAGATGAATCGACCGTCACCTGGTGGCTCGTCTGGATCAGTTTGACGATCGGCTCTTTTTTTCTGGCCGTCTGGTGCTGGACGCCCTTTATCGCAAAACACTTCGGTTCCGTTCGGAATCCGACCGCTGCCCTCCTTTGGGTGATTGCTGTTTTCGGTTCGTGGCTGGTAGCTCTCATCCCACTCATGGTTCTGATGTATTACAAGGTAGATAAAGCTTACGAAGACGCGCGGATTCGAAGAGAAATGCGGGCCGAGCAGTTCAAAGATCCCGTCAAAGTCAAAGCGGTGTTCGTGCCCGAATCTAAACGGCAGCTTTCAAAATTCCTTACCCAAAAGTTGAAAAAAACCCCTCAAACGATCAAGGGCGGGCACTTGGTCACTGTGATTTTAAAAGACGGCAGGAAAATTGAGAATGTGTTTGTGGCACGCAAAAAACAAATTCTGGGAATTTACAACCAGCAGGAATTGACTTTCTCGGCGCAAGACATCGCAGATATCGAGCTCACCGACCTCACCCATCCGGGCGATTTTACCCAAAAAGCCTGGCTCCGCCTCGACGGCAACAGCGCCTAGAAAGCAGGGTTCAGGGAACAGGGATCAGGGGTAAGTAGCGGAGATTAGTCTTTATTTTGAAGAGCGCGGCGTAATCCGTTCAACATCTTTCCGATTTCGGAAGTCTTACCCAAGAGTTGTCTTAAACTATGATCATCTAGGTAACACAACCGCGCTGCAATTTCTAAATGCGTTTCTAATTCGGCGAGAGATCCGCACGCTATTGATAAATGTTGGAGAAATTCTTTCGTGTGCTGCCTTGCATGCCCTTCGGCAACATTTGCCGGAACAGAAACCGCGGAGCGCTGAATTTGAGTTACAAGTCCGAAAGCTTCACGGTTTGGAAATTTTTTGCTGGCTTCATAACAGTCCGCCACCAAATCCATTGCTTTTTGCCAAACCCCTAGGTCTTTATAATTTTTGATACTCATTTATCTAAATTTCTACCCTCTGTTCCCTGGCCCCTGACCTCTGACCCCAGGTCTTCGACTGTTTTTTGATTGCAGATGCTCTTCAAGGTCAGGCCGGGCGCTTTTTGGATTCCCTCCGCATAGGGCAGCATGGGGATTGTATCCCACGGACAGTGCTTCGCGCACAGCGCGCAGCCGATACAACGCTCGATATCCACTTCTACGACTTGCTGGAACTGGGCAAAATCGGCGCCGGGCACGATTTCAATACAATCCACCGGGCAGAAAATGATGCAAGCCTCGCAGCCCGTACAGCCGTTTTGATCGATGACCGCAAGCAGATTGGGCTCTCTTTTCCGGGAAGGTTTTTTGGCGATAAGCGGAGGGCGCTCGCCCTTTCGTGCCGTATTCTCAGCCATGACGGCCTTTTGTTTTGAACCGCCTCGCAAAATATAAAATCAAAAGCAAATCGGAAACGATGAACGCCGCGACATAAGGCAATCCGCCGCCGCCGAAGCCGTAACTATGAAGCCCCGCTCCCAAAACAAAATTGACGCCGTACCACGCCATCAGCACGGTCAGAAAACAAAGCGCGGACCAAAATGCGACACCAAACATATCGAGCCACCCCGCCGTCCTGCTGTGGAGCACTGCAAGGTACGCCAAAATGGCAATCAATGCCCACGTTTCCTTGGGATCCCAGCCCCAAAACCGTCCCCAGGAGTCAGCCGCCCACACGCCGCCCAAAATGGTGCCGGCGGTGAGAAAAATAACGCCGATTTGAAGCGAACGGTACAAATATTCCCCCAAAGAATTTTGCAGTTCCTTCTTCTTTCTGAAAGCCAAACTATACAACAAAACGTGCGCAATTCCCCAATTCAAGGCGAAAGCGCCGTAGCCCAGCGTAATCGTCAACACATGGATCGTCAGCCAATAATTGCTCCTTAAAACGGGCACAAGCGGAGAAATGGAAGCATCCAAAAACGTCGGGAAACTCTCTCCGATGAGCAAAGCGAACGTCGCCACGGAAGCTGCGATCACGGGAAGATGGGCAGACGGATAGAAAAACAAAAGGATGAGCGAAAATAAAACTGCCGCCCACGAAACCCAGATAATCGATTCGTACATATTGGTGACGGGCGGCCTGCCGGCAATCAACATTCTTAACACAAAACCAAAAGAATGAATCAAAAATCCGGAAATGAAAAATCCGAGTCCGACGCGTGACATAACCTTTTTCTTTTGAGGGGCCAGCCAAATGAAAATACTAATTAAATATAAAATCCACGCCAGGTGAAAGGGTTTCAATTTCAAATAGAGCAGCTCTCTGGCAATCGCGGTTTCGTCCAGCGCGATGTCGCGGGAAAGCAGCAAATTTTTTAACGTGCCGCTGAAGCCCTCAGCCGCCAGAACCGCCTCCTCTGCCTGGCCGCCCTTTAATCGATCCAAAAGATGGCCGAGCGAATCCTGAACGTCCCGAACCGCTGCTGCGGGAAACAGGTTTTCTAAAATATGGATTCCTTCCTGACTCGTGAAAGCTTCCAGCGGAACCCACGCGATTTTCGGCTCTTGGGGATGCGGAATAAAACCGGGCGCTCGGGCGCTTGCAATTGCCGAAAACAATTGCGCCCGTTGATACAGCTCGATTTCCTTTCGTTCAAGCGCCGTCAAACGCTGCTTCGCCTGATCTTTTTGCCGGGCGGCATTCACTTTTCCGGCAAATGCCAAATCATTCAAAACAAGATTGGGGGCAATCCGGTTTCGTACCAGGTCACTTGAAAATTCTTTCCGAAGCTCCAAATGCTTCACCGGCAAAATCGGCTCCCCGCTCCAAACCTGGGGATCCGCCATCCACTCCCAAAGCGAAACAGCGGCGCTCCGATTTTCAAACTGGCCGCGCCCCGTGATGAAAATCATGGCTTCCCGTGCGAAAGCCGCAAACGGTTTCGCCCGGCCGGCATCCTGAACCGGAATTCTGCTTAAAACCGCCTCGAGCGTTTCGTTCCGAGCCGCTTGCAATGCGGACGGAAACAAGAAAAGTCCTGCAAGCAGAAATGTAAACGTCATTTTTTTCATCTATCTGCTCCTTAATTTGGGATCGCTTGTTTTTAATGTGGAAAACGGCTTCACGTAAAATAACATCAAAATTCCGGATACCAAAATGATGGCGCCTGCATACTTCAGCGGATTGCCGGGGTCTTTGGCCACCGTAAAAATCGAAATGTCCGGTTTCCCCGGTTCCAGATGATAAGCCGACTGGTAGACTTTAAAACCTTTATGTTTCAAAGGCTCGTTCATTTGAATTAACACATCCTGCTCAATTCCCCGGCTTGGATCCTGAAGTGTCACCTCGCTTTTGAAACTGGCGGGCCGATTGGTGCCGGGATCGGTATCCATCATAAAATCCCGGAGCGCCACCTGAAAACCGATCGGCACGGTTCTTAATCCGTAAATGACGTGATAATCGGATCCGCCGACGGAAACATGCGCGACTTCGCCCTGCGACAGCCAGACCGCCTGTTTGGAACCGGCTGTTTCAAGTTCAAGCTGCATGACTGACCGAGCTTCTTCATCCTTTGAAACGTTGGGAAGGGGCATATATTCCGTTTTGATTTTCGCGCGCTCCAAATAACGATCGACTGAAAATTTGAAATCCATCCATCCCGTCGAAACGTCTTCGCCCAGCCGGACGGCGCCTTCCATAAGACCCTGCTTGCTTTTCACTTGAAAATCCGGAAGCCCCTTTGGTTTCGCGATAAATCTGATTTCATTCTGCGAGGTCTGTTCTGCAAACTGAGGCACTTCATAAGCAATTCTGACATGGGCCTCACTTGGTTTCAAACCATGAATCGTCGGAAAATCCGGAAACTGAGCAAACACCGTATGCTGCTCCGAGATCTCAGCCCCTTTGAGGATCAATTGAACGGCCGGATTCTGCCACTCCTCCGAACGTTCCATCAATTGGTTTTGATTGACAACGGCATCTTTAAAAATCTGTTTTACCTCCACCTGAAAAGGCGTGCCTTCCAAAGGATACGTTCTGCCTTGAGAATTTGATTCAAGCGGAATTTCGATATGGGTTCCGCTTTCAAAATCGAATCGGAGGGTTCCAAAACCGGATCCTGTTTTTTTCGTCTCCGGCAGAATCCGTTCGGCCGTAAAACGAATCGCAGCCGGACCCAAGTTGTAGGAACTCCGTGACGCATCGTCTAACACTAACCATTGATCACTAGATGCCATTGAACCTTTCAGGGTGACGTGCAAAGCCGGTGATCCGCTTTCACCTTCAACGATTTCCTCCTGAAACTTTGCTTTCGGATAATCCGCAAGCATGGAAAGTCTGAACGGTGTCCGATCGCCGGCATCAAGTAACTTGCGGCCCGTCCAAGGAAACACATGCTGTTCCGGAAGAAACGTCCAGCGCCCGCCGGAATCAATGGAAACCACCTGAATGAGCGGACCCGCGAGCGACATACGGCCTTCCTGTTCGCCTTCCCGAATCTGAAGCTGGCCTTCGATCCCGAACCCCTGTGTCACCAATGCGCCCAGCAGCATGAGGATGATTCCCAAGTGTGTGGTTAAAAAACCAACGTGCTTTTTCTTCCAAGGAATCCGGTCCAGAGCGGATGCCAGCAAATTAAGCGCCAAGAGAGCCATTAACACGCTCATCCAAGTGGTTCGATAAACCAGCACCTGGGCCGCATGAGTTCCATGATCAGCTTCGATAAAGGTTCCCACACCGAACGCAATCCCAAGTATCACAATCAGCGTCACCGCAAGTTTAAGAGACCCGAAAAATTTAAATACTTGATTCATCCATTTCATCATGATCCACTTTTCCCTTTACCGAGCAGCTGTCTTAACACATATTGTAAAATTCCGCCATGTTGGTAATAGCTCAGTTCGGCAGGCGTGTCGATCCGGCATCTGACTGAAAACTTTTTTTCGCCGTCTGAGGCTTTTGCGGTCACGGAAAGTTTTTTTCCAACCGATAAATGACCTTGAATCCCGCTCACCTCGAAGAACTCCTCACCCGTAAGACCCAGCGTCTGGGCGTTTTCGCCTGCCTCAAATTGAACCGGCAGAATTCCCATTCCGATCAGGTTCGTCCGATGAATCCGTTCGAAACTTTCGGCCATCACTGCCTTGACACCCAATAAAGCCGGGCCTTTTGCCGCCCAGTCGCGGGAAGAACCGGATCCGTACTCTTTTCCGGCGATGATCACTTGCGGCACGTTCTCTTTCTGATACTTCACGGCGGCATCAAAAATCGTCGTCTTTTCGGCGTCCGGAAAATGACGCGTCCACCCGCCTTCTACGCCCGGAACCAATAAATTCCTCAAACGGACGTTGGCAAAAGTCCCCCGCACCATCACCTCATAATTGCCGCGCCGGGCGCCGTAAGAATTAAAATCCTTCGGGAGAACCCCGTGCGCCGTCAAATATTCTCCTGCAGGGCTGTTTTCGGCAATCGAGCCGGCCGGTGAAATATGATCCGTCGTCACGGAATCTCCAAGCAAGGCAAGAACGCGCGCGCCCGTAATGTCCTTCAAAGGTTCAGGTTTTAAAGGCATCTTTTCAAAAAAAGGCGGATTTTTCACATACGTTGATTTCGATTGCCAGTCAAAGGTACGGCCCTTGGGAACTTGGATGGCTTTCCAAACTTGATCGCCCTCAAACACGTGCGCATATTGCGTGCGGAACATTTTAGCGGTAACGGATTCGACTGCTTGACTGATTTCTTTTTGCGCCGGCCAAATATCCCGGAGAAAAACATCCCGTCCCGACCGGTCTTGGCCCAGCGGTTCATGCAAAAGATCAATATCCATCGTTCCCGCAATCGCGTAAGCAACCACCAAAGGAGGAGAAGCCAAATAATTCGCCCGAACGAGCGGATTGATCCGCCCCTCGAAATTCCGGTTTCCCGAAAGGACCGCCACCGCGACCAAATCATTTTGTTTGATGGCTTCTCCCACTTCCCGGGGAAGCGGTCCCGAATTCCCAATGCAGGTGGTACATCCGAATCCGACCAAATGAAATTTCAATTGCTCAAGCGATTCCAGCAACCGGGTTGCCTTCAAATAATCCATCACCACTTTTGATCCGGGGGCGAGGCTGGTTTTTACCCATGGCTTTACTTCAAGTCCGCGCTCTATTGCTTTTTTGGCAAGAAGCCCCGCTCCCACCATCACGGCCGGATTGGAGGTATTCGTACAACTCGTAATCGCGGCGATCACAACCGATCCGTGGCTAACCCCGGTACCACTTCCAAAAGTGCCGGGTTCCATGTCACTTTCTATTGAACCTGGCACTTTTGGAAGTGGTACCGACAAAGACAAGTGAGCAAGCTCTTTTCGAAAAGCTGTCTTGCTCTCCTTCAGGAGCACCCGGTCCTGCGGCCGCTTCGGCCCGGCCAAACAGGGCTCCACGGAATCAAGATCCAATTCCACCGTATCCGAAAAAACGGGATTCGGACTCTCGGCCGATCGAAACAATCCTTGAGCTTTCGTGTACGCTTCGACGCGTGCAATCGTTTCTTCATCCCGCCCCGTCAATCTCAAATAATCCAGCGTTTTTTCATCGACCGGAAAAAATCCGACGGTGGCTCCGTATTCGGGACACATGTTTGCCACCGTAGCGCGGTCCGGCAGACTTAACGAATCGAGTCCGTTCCCGTAAAATTCAACGAATTTCCCCACGACCCCCTTTTTCCTGAGAAGCTCGGTGATCGTCAGCACCAAATCCGTTGCCGTCACACCTTCCTTTAATTGGCCGAACAATTTAAAACCGATTACCTCCGGAATCAGCATTGAAATCGGCTGTCCGAGCATCGCCGCTTCCGCTTCAATCCCGCCCACCCCCCAGCCCAGCACCCCAAGACCATTGATCATGGTCGTGTGCGAATCTGTTCCGACCAGCGTGTCGGGATACAGGAGGGGCGAGGTTTCCGCTTTTTTCATCACCACTTGCGCCAAATACTCCAGATTCACCTGGTGAACGATTCCCGTACTCGGCGGAACGACTCTGAAATTTTGAAACGCCTGCTGGCCCCATTTCAAAAATTGATAGCGTTCCTGGTTGCGTTTAAATTCAATTTCCGAATTCTCCCGGAAAGCGGAAGCGCGGCCAAAGACATCGACCTGAACGGAATGGTCAATCACAAGATCGGCCGGCTGAAGCGGATTGATATGAGCCGGGTCACCCCCCATTTTCTGAATGGCATCCCGCATCGCTGCCAGATCCACAATCGCGGGAACCCCCGTAAAATCTTGGAGGAGAACGCGGGCGGGCGTGAAGGCGATTTCTTTCTCAGGCTCTGCTTTGGGATCCCATTGGGCAACGGCTTCAATGTCGGCACGCCGGACATGGCGGCCGTCTTCGGAGCGCAGAAGGTTCTCGAGTAAAATTTTCAAGGTCAGGGGCAGCCGGCGAGGATCCGGAAGTCCGGCCTCTTTCAAACTTTCCAGTTTGAAGATGACGTACTCCTGCTTTCCTGCCTTGAGGAGAGTTCTTGTATGGAAGCTATTCATCTAGAAATGCCTTGGGTTAAGTTGTGAATTATACCAGATTGTCCACTCGCCTAAAAGTAGTAGCGCACAATTAATTGTGCGCTACTTGCTCTGATCAAAACTTTACTATTCGGTGAATCGATGCAAGAGCCAACCCATAAAAAAAATACCGACGGCGGCGATAAAAATCAAAATCGCTCCTGTTTCGCTGCGTCTGAATTCGGCCACCCAAATGGCGGAAGGCAGCAAGAGGAGCGCAAACACCTGCAGGATCCGGCCCAAGTAATAGGTTGGTTTCATCGCTTCCGATACTTTTTATAGTTGAAATAAAGTGCGGTGGTAAAAGCGGCGACTAAAATGAAAGGAACCGCCATCATGAAATAAATACTCCAATTAAAACCCAGGGAAGTCCAGACCTCCCCCATTTTTGAAAGGGCGTCTTTGCATAGAGGACAGGCGTAAGCAGACGGGGGAACTGAAAAAAGAACCATCGTCATTGCGAGGACGGCTGTGAATAGGCTCCGCATTTTTGTTGTCCTCACATCCGGTACAGCATCCAATAAATGACAACGCCCGTCACAGACACATACAGCCAAACCGGAAATGTAATCTTTGCAATTTGGACGTGTTTTTCAAAACGGCTCCTCAAAGCCCGGGACAACGTCACCAGCACCAGCGGAACGACCGCCGCCGCCAAAACGGTATGGGAAATCAGAATCGTAAAATAAACGGGACGGATCCAGCCGTGATGCGGAAAGAAGGTTGCGCCGTGATGGGCATGATAATAAAGGTAGGAGGCCAAAAAAAGTCCGGAAACCAAAAGCGCCAAACACATGCACAGCGCATGGCCGGTCCACGCCCCCTGCTTAATCAAAACAAAGCCGAGAATAATCAATAAAGCGCTCGTTGCGTTTAATCCGGCGTTTAAAGGAGGAAACAGGGAAAGATCCATGTTCACCGCTGGCTATTTTTCAGAAACAAGTGTAAGCGCATCTTGAATCAATTGTTCGACGTTCGCAGGCTCCGAGGTGTCATAATAACCCCGAATGTCTCCATCTGGATCGATCAATACAAAGCGGCTTGTGTGCATCACGGGTTCCGCCCCTTGCGCAAGGTCTTCCGGACTTGCCTGAGCGACCCCGAGTGAAAATCCTTCCGTCACAAAATTCCACATGAGGGTTTTCTCGCCGGTTAAAAAGAACCATTTCCCTTCTTGGGCTTGATAACGCAACGCGTAATCCGATAAAACCTCGGGCGTATCATATTCCGGATCCACGCTAAATGATACCAGCCTGATGTCGGGATGGTTGAACTTGGTTTGGAGAATCGACATGCGTCCCGTCAAAAGCGGGCACATCCCCTGACAGCGCGTAAAAATAAAATCGGCGATCCACACCCGGCCTTCTAAATCCGCAGGGCCAAACGCTTCCCCGCTTCTTTCGGTAAAACTAAAATCAGGGACATGGCCGTAAACCGGAAGATCCTCGGCAGCGAAGGAAGGCGAACCAAGCAAAACCGTCATTGCGAGGCAGCAAATCAAACAAGGCCGAAGCAATCTCAGAGTTAGGGATTGCTTCGTCGGCCTACGGCCTCCTCGCAATGACGAATCAGCGTAAAATTGTTTCCAACGCATGGCGAATGTCCGGATAAAGAAATTGAAAACCCGAGGCCTGAGCTTTTTGAGGAAGGACGCGTTGTCCCGCGAGCAGCATGTCTGACATCTCTCCCAGTAACAGTTTCAAAGCAAAAGCGGGAACCGGCACGAGGCAGGGCCGTTTTAAAACCTGCGCCAAAACCAGCGAAAACACTTTGTTCGTCACGGGCTCAGGCGATACGGCATTCACCGCTCCTTTCACCTCCGGGCGGTCCAAGCAGTGGATCACGAGGCGGATCAAATCTTCCTTTGCAATCCAGCTCATCCATTGATGGCCCGTCCCCAGCCATCCGCCGGCAAACATTTTAAACGGAGGAAGTATTTTCCGAAGTGCCCCGCCCCCCTTGCCCAACACAATCCCGATGCGGAGCCGCACGACTCGAACGCCCGAGCCTTCGGCCCGCTTCGCTTCTTCTTCCCACGCTTGGCAAACATCCGGTAAAAAACCTCTTCCGGCACTGCTGGCTTCCGTGATCAATTCGCTGCCGCGCGATCCGTAATAACCGACGGCGGATGCATTGATTAAAACCGCAGGCTTCACGCGGGCATTTTCAATGGAGCGGGAGATCGTTTGGGTCGCATGGATGCGGCTTTCCGCAATTTTCTCCTTTTGCGCTTTCGTCCAGCGCCGCTCAGCGATGCCTTCGCCTGCCAAGTTCATCACCGCATTCGAGCCGTCCATTTCCGGAATCAACCGAGCAGTATTAGAGGGCTCCCAGTGAACATAACGCAATCGGGCGGAAGCAGGGGGAAATTTAGTTTTTTGGGTCAGAATCACCAATTCCTCACCGCGCTCAAGGAGCGTATCTCTCAGCGAGGAACCGATGAAACCGGTGGCGCCGGCTAAGACGATTTTCATCCCATTACGCCGGCAATTTGGGGGCTTGATCCGCAAGGATCATCAGGGTCAGCACCACGGCTAGAAAAAGCGGAAAAATGACGATCAGGTAAATCACAAACTTCTCGAACTTTAAATGCATGTAAAACAACGCGACCAATGAAGCCTTGACGATCGCAAGAAAGACCAAGCCCGCCACCGCGAGCGGCTTGGAGGCCGGAAGATTGGCAACGATAATCTCAAGAATCGTCAGGATTAAGAGCGCCCAGAAAATAGCGGCGTAATTGGGCCGCTGATGCACCGCTTCCTGTGATGTCACGTTGCTCTGCTGAACCTGTTCCATGAATGTCTGCCTTACACCAAATAAAGAATCGTGAACAAAATAATCCAAACCAAATCCACAAAATGCCAATACAAACCCACGATTTCAACGCCCGCATATTCCCCGGGCGTAAAATAACCCTTGGCGCATCGAATCAAAACCACAATGAGCCAGATCACGCCCGCCAAGACGTGCGCACCGTGAAAACCGGTCAGCGTAAAAAAACAGGACCCAAAGATACTGCTTGAAATCGTAAACCCATCTCGAACCAGCTCGTGATATTCGTGAAATTGAATGCTCAAGAAAATAGAACCCAAAAGAACCGTGAGAAACAGCCCGACTTGAAGCCCTTCCTTGTATCCGCGCTGAATGCTGGCCAGCCCCAGCACCAGCGTGGCGCTGGAGCAGATTAAAATAAACGTGTTCACCCCGGTCAGCGGAAGGTTCAAAACGGTGGCCGGGTGAGGCCAGGATTCAAGATTCGCAAAACGAAGCACGATATAAGCCCCGATCAACCCCGAGAAAAACATAATTTCAGAAGCCAGAAAAATCCACATCCCCAGCTTCCGCGTGTCGATCCCAATGGCTCCTGTGTGCGGGTCATGTTCCATGCATACTCCTGCTATATTTTATCGATCACCATCAACATCAACAGAACCGCCAAATAAGCGACGGAAGCCCTCAACACATAACGGGCACGAAGATCCAAATTGGGCGCGGCAAAAATCACAACGCTCGCAAAACAAATTCCCAGGAGAAACGCCCCGAAAAAATAAGGCACGCCGGTCAGCATAAACAGGCTCGGCAGCAGACTCACCGGCAGCAACGCGCACATGTAAACGATCATCTGGCGGGCCACCAAGCGGCCTTCCCGGTCAATGACCGAAAGAATCGGCTGTCCCGCGCGTTCATAATCGGCGCGGTACATCCAGGCGATCGATAGAAAGTGCGGCATCTGCCAGAAAAAAATGATCAAGAATAACAACGCGGCCTGAAAATTGACGGCTCCCTGCGCGGCCGCCCATCCGATCACCGGAGGAAGCGCACCCGGAAGAGCGCCCACCACGGTTGAAAGTGACGTCCGGCTTTTCAAAGGCGTGTACACAAATAAATAACTGGCCCAGGTCACAAACGCCAAAAGCGTGCTGACCCAATTGGTCCAGAAAATAAAAATGAAAAAGCCGGAGAGCGAAATCGCAGAGCCAAACACAAGCGCTTCGCGCGATCGGATTCGTCCGCTCGGAATCGGCCGGTTCTGTGTCCGAATCATCCTGGCATCGCTAGCGCGCTCCAAATACTGATTCAGCGCCATCGATCCGCCCGCCACCAATGCCGTCGCGATCATGACCGCAAAAAACGGAAAGGAAAACGTTCCGCTCCCAAATCCCAAATAAAATCCAACGGCTGTACTGAGCAGCACCATGCTGACAAGTCTCGGTTTTGTCAGCGCCGCATAAGCCGCCAGAACTTCAAACACCGATACCGCATTCTGGTTAACTGCAAGCGATCGGCTCATGAATTCTCTCCCCGTCTCAAGACTCTCAATAAAACGAATACGCTCAAAGCCAAAAGGAGAGCGCCCAGGCTCTGGTGCGCCGTCACAAAAAAGACTTTCCACGCCTGAGGCTGAAGCCGCTCGGCGAGCATCAGC
>JACQQT010000041.1 GCA_016206815.1 Candidatus Omnitrophota bacterium
CGCCAGGTGAATGTGCGCCCCCGCAAACCGGTCCATCCATCCGCCGATCGGAAAAATCGTGTGATACTCCCGCTCTTTCGGCGAAGACCGGAAATGAATGTATTTTCTCAAACCGGTTTTCAGCAGGAAAAATGCTTCCCGAATGGTATGAAACACGCGGCTGTTGTATTCGCTCCCGATACTCCAATCTTTGGTAAAGCGTTCTCCCTTTTCAACCGTTCCGCGCCTTGGGAAATGTAACTCACGCGTAATCCGGTAATCCGGAATCGAGATAGAATAACTTTCCAGTTCGATTCCAAGTGAAATCGCAAGCTGCGAGCGCCCGGAAATGCGGCGTTTCCGCTTTTTTCTAGGCATACCCCACCAATTCCTGAAATGAAAAGACAGGCCCTTCGACACAGCTGGTCTTAAACCCTTCTTTCGTTTCCACGACACATCCCAAGCAAGCGCCTACCCCGCACGCCATCCGCTCATCAATGGAAGCTTCCCCTGCGACTGCGAATTTTTTTGCGATCTTCATCACCGCCGCCATCATGGCATGCGGTCCACAGGTTTGGATAAAAAATGTCTTCGGATCTTCCCGTTTTAAAAGATTTTCAAACAACGCTGTGACAAAACCCTTCTTTCCGTACGAACCGTCATTGGTCGCATACAAAATCTCACCCTTCACACCGGCCAGTTCGGCTTTCGGTAAAACTTCGGTTTTCGATTTACACCCGATCAAAAAACTGAGAGCAGGTGATTCCTTCCCCGCCGCCTCGGCCAGAAATAAGAGCGGCGGAACCCCGACGCCGCCGCCGATTAAGATTCTCTTTTTCCCTTTCAGATCGCGCGTAAACGCCCGCCCCAGCGGGCCCAACACTTTCAAGGTGTGGCCCGGCCGTTTCTCGGTCAAAAGCGCCGTGCCCCGTCCCAAAATTTCATAAAGGATTTCGATTTTCTGTCCGCGAATCCGGTAATAGCTGAAAGGCCTTCTCAGCAAAAGCCCCTCGTGATTTTCGATTTGAATATTGAGAAATTGTCCGGCGGTAACGCCGGCCGAAAGCCGTTTGGAAGAAAAAACAAGCTTATAGTATTCGTGATTCACCTTCTTATTTTCAAGAATGGAAACGGTTTCGTCAAACATGGAGCGTTAAACCCGGCAATGGTTTTTCGTCTTGATAATCTTGAAGTGCCCGGATCGACACCCCCTTCTTCCGGAAGGAGGCGACGGAAGAAATGACGGCCTGAGCCGAATTAATGGTCGTAATGCACGGAATCCGGAATGAGACGGCAAGCGATCGGATTTTCGCTTCGTCTACCATCGGCCCTTTTCCGGTCGGCGTATTAATGATCAACGCAATTTCCTTCGCGCGGATTTTGTCCCCGACGTGGGGATGGCCTTCCGCCATCTTTTTAACAACTTCCGTATGAATGTCGTGTTCGGCCAGATAAGCACTGGTCCCTTGGGTCGTAATCAAATGATAACCCAGCTCGATCAAACCTTTTGCGACGGACAGAACTTTCTTTTTATCCGCATCCTTCACGCTCAAAAACACATTCCCCGAAGGCGGAATATCCGAATAAGCTGCCTGCTGCGACTTGTAAAACGCCAGCCCGAAGTCGTGATCGATTCCCATCACTTCACCGGTTGATTTCATCTCCGGCGTTAAAATAATGTCGACCCCCGGAAATTTGACAAACGGGAAAACGGATTCCTTGACGAAAAAATATTTGGGAAGCACTTCCTTCGTAAACGCAAGCTCCGAAAGCGTTTTGCCGGCCATCACTTTCGCCGCCAGCTTGGCCAGCGGCCGGCCGATGGCTTTGCTGACAAAGGGGACTGTCCGCGAGGCGCGCGGATTCACTTCCAAACAATAGACTTCTCCCGCCTTGATCGCATACTGAACATTCATTAATCCCACGACGTGAAGCGATTTTGCGAGCTGCTTTGTTTTTTGAATGAGTTCCTCAATTAAATTCTGCTTGAGTGAAAAAGGCGGAAGCGACATGGCGGCATCGCCAGAGTGAACCCCTGCTTCTTCAATGTGTTCCAAAACACCGCCGACCACGAAATCATTGCCGTCCCCGATCAAATCGACGTCGATTTCAATGGCATCTTCCAGGAATTTATCAATCAAAACCGGATTTTTACCGCTCGCTTCAACCGCCTGCCGGATGTATTTCTTAAGCTGCCCTTCGTCATACACAATTTCCATGGCCCGCCCGCCCAACACATAAGAGGGCCGGATCAAAACCGGATAGCCGACCTGTTTGGCTTTGACGCAAGCTTCCTCCGCCGTAAACGCGATTTCGCTTTTGGGTTGTTTGAGTTTGATCCGATCCAGTAGTGCTCGAAACTTCTCCCGGTCTTCCGCAAAATCAATCGACCGCGTTGAAGTCCCCAGAATCTTAAGTCCCGCTTGTTCCAAACCGTGCGCCAAGTTAAGCGGCGTCTGGCCTCCGAGCTGGACGATCACGCCCATCGGTTTTTCCCGGTCCGCGATATTCAGCACATCTTCCAGCGTGAGCGGCTCAAAAAACAATTTATCCGAGGTATCATAATCCGTGCTGACCGTCTCCGGATTCGAATTGACCATGATGGTTTCATATCCCAGCTCTTTCAACGCGAAGGCGGCATGGACACAGCAATAATCAAACTCGATGCCCTGCCCGATCCGGTTCGGTCCGCCGCCCAAAATCATGACCTTTTTCTTTTCGCTCGGGATCGTTTCATCCTCTGCCTCATAGGTCGAATAAAAATAAGGAGTATAGGCCTTGAACTCGGCCGCGCAGGTGTCTACCAGTTTAAAGACCGCTTCCACGCCGGCCTCTTTCCTGAGTTTCCGGATATTCAATTCGTCGGAGCCAACGTAAAAAGCAAGCTGAACGTCTGAGAATCCGTATCGTTTGGCTTTCTCAAGCAATGCACGGTTGCTGCTTAAAGCCTCCTGCGTTTTCAGCTCCAATAATTGAGATTCCACCTCCACGATCTGCCGGATTTGTTCCAGAAACCAAGGGTCGATTTTTGTGATTTCGAAAATTTCCTGCGCGGAAAAACCGGCATAGAAAGCGTACTTCAGATAGAAAATGCGGTC
>JACQQT010000003.1 GCA_016206815.1 Candidatus Omnitrophota bacterium
CGGAAAGTCATCGTTCTGGGTGATATGCTGGAGCTTGGCAGCGAAGCGCACGCTTACCATGAGGCGTTGGGAAAGCATTTGGCCGAGAAGGGTTTCTCACTCGCCATCGGCGTGGGCCCCATGAGCCGGGCGGTTTTGGACATTTTGGACGGTACGACGACGGCTCATTTTCCGGAGGCCAAATCCGCGGCTCAATTTTTGGTTTCGGCGCTTGAAGACCAAGATGCCATACTCATTAAAGGCTCGCATGGCATGCGGCTCGATCAAGTAAAATGTTTTTTGGACGATTATATTAAGCGAACGGCAACTTTGGTGTAAGGTCTAATCGTGCTTTATTACTTTCTTTATCCCCTAAGGGACTATCTATTTTTTTTCAACATCTTCAAGTACATCACGTTCCGCGCAGTCGGTGCGAGCGTGACGGCTTTCCTGATTGCCATTTTTCTCGGTCCTTTTGTGATCCGATGGCTCGCGCGCTTTCGCGTCATGAATGAAACCAAACGGGAACATGCCGATAAGATTCATTCGTTTTATGAGGCCAAGGATAAAATCCCGACGATGGGCGGCGTGTTGATCGTCGGCAGCCTGTTGGTTTCCAATTTGCTATGGGGAGATTTAAGCAACCGGTATCTTTGGATTTTGCTCCTGGTGGTGCTGTGGTTCGGCGCGATCGGATTTGTAGATGATTTTTTGAAATTAAAAAACGGCAATACGCGCGGCTTATCCAGTCTGGTGAAGCTGATTGGGCAGTTTGTTTTGGGCATTAGTCTCGGGACGTTCTTGTATCTGGACGGGACGTTTCCTAAACTTTTGTATATCCCGTTTTTAAAAGAAGTGACGATTTATCTTGGGATTTGGTTTGTGCCGTTTATCGTGTTGGTGTTGGTCGGAACTTCCAATGCTTTGAATCTCACGGACGGTTTAGACGGCCTTGCGGTCGGGTGCCTCGCGTTTGCGGCGGGCGCGTTTGCAATTCTCACTTATTTGGCGGGACGGGCGGATTTTGCCGAGTATTTGGGCATTCCGTACGTGATCGGGGCCAGCGAGCTTGCCGTCTTTTGTACTTCTTTGGTGGGCGCCGCCGTGGGGTTTCTCTGGTATAATTCGTATCCCGCTACGGTGATGATGGGAGATACCGGGTCGCTTTCACTCGGCGGCGCGTTGGGAGCCGTTGCGATTTTAATTAAGAGTGAGCTGGTGCTTTTGATTGTGGGAGGGATTTTCGTCTGGGAGGCGCTTTCCGTCATTCTTCAGGTGATGAGCTTCCGGCTGTTTAAAAAACGCGTTTTTTTGATGTCGCCTTATCATCATCATTTGCAGCTCAAAGGGCTGGAGGAATCTAAAGTGACGATTCGGTTGTGGATTGTTGCCTTTATCCTTGCATTAATCGGTTTAAGTACTTTAAAATTACGGTAATGAAGCAGATCCAATTGGAGGGAAAAAAAGTTTGCGTGCTGGGCGCCGGCGAAACCGGGGTCCAAAGCGCGTTATTTCTGAAATCCCGCGGCGCCTCCGTTTTTTTAAGCGAATTGAAGCAAAGCCGGGACATGCAGGAAGCGAAGAAGCAGCTGGAGGGGGCCGGCATTGCGTGCGAGTTTGGAGAGCATGATTGGGAAGAGATCCGGCATTACGAGCTGGTGATTATCTCACCGGGAATTCCGCCTTCGGTTCCCATTTATCAGAAAATCGCGCGGGCGGGAATTCCGATGTGGAGTGAAATCGAACTGGCTTATCGCGCCTCCGAATCTCCCATTATTGCGGTCACCGGCAGCAACGGGAAAACGACCGTCACCACGTTGATTCGGGATGTGCTGCGCGCAGGCGGCCGATCGGCCGAAAGCTGCGGCAATATCGGCAATTCGTTTGTCCGGGAAGTGGAGAAGCTCGGGCCGGAGACGATCGCGGTGGTGGAAGTCAGCTCCTTTCAACTGGTACACATTGACCAATTCACACCGCACATTGCAGTTCTCCTCAACCTGAGTCCCAACCATCTCGACTGGCACGGCAGTTTTGACCGCTATGCGGAGATGAAATTTAGAATTTTCAAAAATCAAACCAAAGCGAACTATGCCCTCATTAATCAATCGGATTCTGAAAGTGCCCAACGTTCGAAGGAACTGAATGCGCAAGTGGTTTATTTTGACGGCCAGGACCTCGAAAATCCGAATTACGGCGCGATTTACAAAGTAGCCGAACTTTATGGAATTGATTCAAACATCGTGCGGTCTGTTTTGGAAAATTTTTCGGGGTTGGAGCACCGGTATGAAGACGTCGGAAATGTTTTAGACGTTCGCTACATTAATGACTCCAAATCCACGACGATCGCTTCCTTAAGCTGGGCCTTGGAGCGGGTGCCGGCTCAAGCGGTTTTGGTTGCGGGCGGCCGGCACAAAGGAGGCAATTTCAAGACGCTCAGGGATTTGGTGAAACGAAAAGTGAAATTTTTGATTCTGATCGGTGAAGCCAAAAAAGAAATCGAAGCGGCCTTTGGCGATTTGGTTTCGATTTATAGTGCGGACACCTTAGAAGAAGCGCTTCGGGCGGCGCGATCGGTCAGCCGCTCGGGCGATACGGTTTTATTTTCGCCGGCTTGCGCCAGTTTTGATATGTTTCGTGATTACCAGGACCGCGGTGAACAGTTCAAACGTATTTTATCCACCTGGCGGGATACGCTTGTTCCTACCTCAAGTCAGTGACCAACGAATCCAAAGGAATCGTTCTGACGATGTTCACCCTGGTGGCAATCGGGGTGGTGATGACCTACAGTGCAAGCGCCGTTTACGCCGCCCAGGTGTTTGATAGTCCTACCTATTTTTTGCGCCGCCAGCTTTTTTATGTGGTGATCGGAACCGCTCTTTTTTTGGCGAGCACCTCCGCGGATCCGGAATTCTTAAGAAAACACTCCCGGCTTTTGATCGGCATAGCCATCTTGCTGTTGATGGCAGTTTTTGTGCCGTTCCTGGGACACGCCGCAGGAGGTGCTCGGCGATGGATCCGCCTGCCGTTTGTCAATTTCCAGCCCGTTGAATATACGAAGCTGGCGATGTGTGTCTACCTGGCCGACTATCTTTCCCGGAAGAAACAGGCGATTACCAAAGGATCCGTTAACGTGTTTTTGACGCCCTCGATTTTGATGTTCTTCATTTTCATTCTGGTGATCGCGCAGCCGGACTTGGGGTCCTGTATTTTCCTCTTTTTGCTGATGGGGATTTTGTTTTTTCTTTCAGGCATCCGGTTCCGTTACGTTTTGTTAGCTGCGTTCCTTCTCGTTTCGATGCTGGTCGTTTTGATTTGGATGGCGCCTTACCGGATGAACCGGATCACCGCCTACTTAGATCCGTGGAAAGATCCAAAAGGAAGCGGATTTCAAATTATCCAATCCTTCCTCGCGTTTGGTTTGGGCGGGATCAAAGGCGTGGGGTTGGGGCAGAGCACGCAGAAATTATTTTACCTGCCGCAAAGCCACACGGATTTTATTTTTTCGATCATCGGCGAAGAGTTGGGACTGATCGGGGCGTTAGCCGTCATCGGTCTTTACGCTGTTTTTTTCTTTTTTGGAAATCGATTGGCGCAGCGGTGCCGCGATCCGTATCTGCGCCTTTTGGCTTTTTCGCTGGTTATTTTTATTACCCTTCAAGCGTTGATTAATTTATTGGTGGCCACCGGGTTGATTCCGACGAAAGGCCTGCCGCTTCCGTTCGTCAGTTACGGCGGAACCGCGCTCGTTTTTCATATGATCTCCGTTGGTTTGCTGGTGGCGATCGATAAGCGATCAAATTTTTACAGGAAGCGATGAACGACAAAGACACGGTTCGAGTTTTAATTTGCACGGGCCCGACCGGCGGACATTTTTTCCCGGCCTTAAGCTGCGGCGAAGCCTTGAGAAAGGAATATCCGCAAAGTGAAATCCACTTTCTCCTGAACCGGATTCCCTGGTTTACAAAAGACATTCAACGTGAGAAATTCGTTCAATTCCACCTCATTCCTTTCCGGACGCCTCCGGGCCTCTTTTCTTTCAAGTTCCTCTTATTTTTGCTAGAATACGGCGTTGCTATTTTGCGGACGTTTTTTCTCTTTCTCAAAATCCGGCCGAAGCTGGTCATCGGCTTCGGCAGCTACGGTTCGGTTGCGGGCGTTTTGTGCGGGGCATTGTGGGGTCGGCCGATCCTGCTTCATGAGCAGAATGCTTCCTTCGGCCGGGCCAATCAGTTTCTGGCGCCGTTTGCCGCCCGGATTGCGGCCAGTTTTCCGGAAACCGAAGGCGAGCTGGAGAGAAGCAAAGTTTTTTTAAGCGGGTATCCGCTGAGGCGTTTTTCGATGCACGAGAAGCCGGCGGGCAAAACACGGTTCACCATGATGGTGTTGGGCGGTTCGCAGGGGGCCCGCTCGCTCAACGACGTGTTTTTATCTGCACTCGAGGGGTTTAGCGCTGAAGAAAGAGCCGATTTTGCCGTTATACATATTGTCGGAAGTGATGATCCGGACCGGATTCGCGGCATTTATCGCCGGCTTGGGATTTGGGCAGAGGTGATTAAATTTTCAGACCGGATTTTTGAGTGGTACCAATCAGCCGATCTGGTCGTATCGCGCGCCGGTGCCGGCACTATCTTTGAACTGGCTCAATTCGGCAAAGCAGCCATCGTGGTGCCTTATCCGTACGCTTATGCGCATCAAAAGGTGAACGCTGCTTATTTAGAACGTTCCGCGAGTGCACGGTGCATAGACGAAAGTCAAATCTCTCCGTTGTGGTTGGGCCAGAGCATTCGCGAATTGCGAAATGACCCGGCCGCCAGAGAGAAACTGGAAGAGAAGATGAGAGGTTTTGCGCAGCCTGATGCCGCCCGAAACCTGGCTCAAGCAGGATGGAAATTAATATGCGAAAAGAACTGATCCGTTTGTTAGAACGCGGCAAGAAAGTTTTTCTGATCGGCATCGGAGGCGTGGGCATGAGTGCGCTTGCCCGAATTCTTGCCTCCCGCGGCCTGGACGTCAGCGGTTCAGATGCCAAAAAAAGCCGCCAGACACTTCAATTGGAAGCCGAAGGCATTCCGGTTTTCCTCGGACACGCAGCGTCTTTCGTCGAGCGCCCGGACTTCGTGATTTATTCCTCCGCCATTGCAAACGATAATCCGGATTTTCAAAAAGTAAAATCCCTCGTGATCCCGCTCTATCACCGGGCGGAGGTGTTGTCGTTTTTGACGAATCAGGTCATCTCGCTTGCGGTGACCGGCGCACACGGAAAAACCACCAGTGCGGCCATGACCAGTTTTTTGATGACGGAAGCGGGACTCAAACCCAGTTGTTTGGTAGGAGGCGAAATTCTCAATTACGGTTCCAACGTCATCCTCGGGGACCCGCATCTGTTTGTGAGCGAAGTAGACGAGAGCGACCGAAGCCAACTTTATTTTTCACCCGATTTCGCTTTGATTACGAATTTGGATGCCGAACATTTGGATATCTATAAGGACATCACGGATATCAAAGATTCCTTTCAAAAATTCATCGAACAGATCAAAGAAACGGGCCACGTGACTTTCTGCCAGGACGATCCGCATTTGCGGGAAATTGCCTCCAAAGCTTCGGTCAGTGCTTCCAGTTTTGGTCTGACGCAAGAAGCCGATTTTTCGGTGAAAGACGCCGTGCTGGAGGGATGGCGTTCCCAATATGTTTTGATGGAGCGGGGCAAAGAGATCGATCAAGTTCGCTTGTCGATTCCGGGCCTTCACAACATTTCGAATTCGCTGGGTGTGATTGCGCTGCTCAGAAGTTTCGGGTTGAATTACGATCAGTTCCTAAAATTGATTCCGAATTTTCGCGGAGCCAGCCGCCGGCTGGAAATCAAATTAAATCAAAAAGACTTGATGGTGATTGATGATTATGCGCACCATCCTACGGAAGTGCTCGCCACGCTGAAGGCTGTCCGCGGTTTCGGCAAGAAAACCACGGCGGTGTTTCAACCGCACCGGTTTTCCAGGACCGCTCATTTGGCCGACGGCTTCGCAAACGTTTTCAGTGCAGCCGATCGGGTATTGCTGACGGACATCTACGGTGCCGGTGAAAAAAACCCGAATCAAATCGGCGTGGATTTAATTTTTGAGGCGGTGAAGAAGAGCGGGCATTCCAATGTTCGGATGATTCACCGCGAGCAGATTGTAGATTTTATGATGGCTCACCGGGACGGCGCGGAAGTCGTCGTTTTTCTGGGAGCGGGAGATATTGGAGAAATTGCGGATGAGTTTGCCAGCCGGTTTGAAAACGCCTATACGCACTAATGTTTCACTGAAATCTTATTCGACCTTCAAGATCGGCGGTCCGGCCCGTTTTTTTTCGGAGCCGGAGACCCGCGAGGGATTGCTTCAAGCGTTGGAATTTCGGCGGATGGAAGGGTTGCCGCTTCTGGTGATCGGCCGTGGTTCCAATCTCCTGATTTCGGATGCCGGTTTTTCCGGACTCGTCCTTTCACTGCGTCAATTTGAACCTTACCGGTATCAAGCGGATTCGGACGGTCTTTTCCACGTCTCAGGCGGGATGAGCCTTTTCAGGCTCGCAGCCTTAACCCAGGTGCATTCACTCGGCGGAGCCGAATTTGTGTGCCATATTCCCGGCACCGTGGGCGGAGCCGTCATCATGAATGCAGGTTTCGGCCGCCGGGGTCATGCGTACCGGGAAATGAAAGAGATTGTCGAATCCGTGACAGTTCTTGACATTGAGGCGAATCATACCGAGAGGACGTTACGGGCCCGAGACATTCGTTTTGAATACCGCAAAACCGATTTGCCGCCTCATGTGATTGTGTTGGAAGCGGTTTTGCGGCTTGCAGCAAAGCGGCAGGAATGGGTGGAGCGGGAAATTCGGGAAAACTTTGCGTACCGCAATTTAGTCCAAGACCTCCGTTTTCCGAGTGCGGGGTCAACGTTTAAAAATTCGAAGGATAGTTCGCTTTCGAGCGGCCAGCTGCTGGAACAAGTTCAGATGAAGGGGATGCAAATCGGCGGTGCCAGAGTGTCCGAACGGCATGCGAATTTTTTCTTGAATGTCGACCATGCGACAGCACAAGACGTTTTAAGTTTGATGGCCACTGCGAAAAAAAGAGTTTTTGAGAAATTCGGAATCCAATTAGAACCGGAAGTCCGGTACGTGGAAAGCAATGGATGATCCGAAAAGTTTTGGGAAAGTCGGCGTCTTCCTGGGAGGACGTTCGCGCGAAAGGCGTATTTCGCTCCGCTCGGGACGCGCTGTCTATCAAGCGCTCAAGGCAGCAGGGGTGGATGTCGTGAGAATCGACACGGCCAATGGTTTTCGCCGCTGCTTTACTCGGAGGCCGCTGGATTTGGCGTTTATTGCGCTGCACGGTGCGGGCGGGGAAGACGGTGTCATTCAAAAGTTTTTTGCGCGGAAGAAAATTCCTTATGTGGGTTCGGACTCAAGGGCAAGTGCGCTTGCGTTTAACAAAGGAAGCGCCAAACGGTTGTTTCGACGTTCCAAAATTCTGACCGCTCCGTGTGATATTTTAACCCGCCAAAATTGGAAACGCGTTATTGGCAAGTGGACGCCGCCTTATGTGATTAAACCGCTTCAGGAAGGATCCAGTTTCGGAATCTTTTTCATCGAAGGGCGCGAGAGTCCCGCAAAACGAATTGTTGCGGCACTGAAACAATATCCGCGTCTTCTCATTGAGAAAAAAATTGAGGGCAGGGAATTTACGGTCGGGATTTTGGGGAATCGGGCACTGCCTGTGATTGAGTTGCGACCAAAGCGCCGTTTTTATGATTTCAAGGCAAAATATACAAAAGGTTTTACCGATTATCTGGTTCCGGCCCCTATTTCACGCGCTTTGGCGCATCGTTTGCAAGCCGTTGCGCTTCGTGCGCACCGGCGCCTGGGAATGCGCGATCTTTCACGGGTTGATTTCAAGGTAGATCCGGCCGGCCGGCCCTACGTCTTAGAGATTAATTCGATTCCGGGATTTACGGAAATGAGTCTGCTTCCCAAAGCGGCACGTCAAGCGGGAGTCGGTTTCACGGAACTTTGTTTAACGCTGCTTCGGATGGCAAGACAAAGAGCAAACAAGAAGAATTAAAAAATGGCGAAACGCCGCGGACTAAAATGGAATTTCAAATCTTTGCGTCGGAATGGGGTCAAAGGGATTCGCCTTGTCCTCAAGGGTGCGCCGCTTGTGTTGATGGCGGTCGTCATCGGATTTGTATTTTTCGAGGTTCGCGCAATGCTTCAGGCAGATCCTTATTTTCACGTTGAGCGGATTACGGTGTTTCCATCAGGCGTTCTGTCTCAAGCGGAGTACCAGTTTTTGGAAACTAAAACGAGCGGACACAGTTTGTTCGACGTGGATTTGAAGGGGATTTCAGAGGTGTTGGAGCGCAATCCGGTTGTCAAACGGGCCGAAGTTTCCAGGTCGCTTCCGAACGAACTGAACATTGTGATCACCACCCGTTTGCCTTTTGTCCAAATCCAGTTAAAATCGGGAGGGCCGTATTATTTGGTGTCTGAAGATCAGTTGGTCTTGACGGTTCAGGATGTTCCGAGAACCGATTTGTTGAAAGTGGAGGATTTGAGCGCTTCCAAGAAATCGTATGCGGTTGGCATGTTTTTCGGAAGCCGGTATTTTCGTTCCCTCCTCCGCGCGTTACAAACCGTCAAGGCTGATGCGGTGCTGGCCAAAGAATCCATCTCAAAAGTCACTTCGGACGATGCGGGCAATATCAGTCTCATCCTCGCCGACGGAGTCGAGTTGAAAGTAGGCGACCCATTCAGCCTGTCTCAGAACATGCGTTCTGTGCTGGGGTCGCTTTTGACTTCAAAAGAGAGAAATCAGATTCTTTATGTTGATTTGCGTTATCAGGACATGATCGTCAAGCGAAAGTAAGCGAAGAATGGGGAAAAAAGAACGGTATCTTTATTTGGTTTATATCGGGACGACGAAAGTTGCTTTTTCGAAAGCCCGCATTCGAAATGACGGTCGTACCGAAGTGCTGGCTTTGAGCGCACGGCTGGCGCACGGCTTCGATCGCGGAATTGTCAAAGATTTGGAGCAGGCGAGCCAGTCATTGAATGCAGCCATTAAAGACGTTCTGGAAACGGAAGACCGGTCGGTCCTTCCGTGCCGGCTGGTCGTTTCAAACGTCTACCTTAAAAATTATACGTACCAAAGTTCCATTTATTTTCACAGCAACCCGCATCCCGTGACGCTGCGCGATGTGAGAGCCGTCATCGCACAGACCAGAAGTGTCGCAACCATTCCGTTGCAGGAATTGATCGTTCAGGCGGTGCCTCAAGAGTTTTTGGTGAACGATCTCTCAGGGGTTCAGAATCCGCTTGGATTGGAAGCCGGCCGTTTGGGGGTGACGCTGCGGCTTTTGACGTTTGATTTTTCAGTCTACCATAATTTGCTTCGGGTTTTCGAGCGGTGCGATCTGGAAATTACAGAAGTGATTCCGAGCGTGCTCGCGGCGGCCCATTGCGTTCTTACCCCTTTCGAAAAACAATCCGGTGTGATTTTGGGAGTCGTGGGCGGGCGAGCAACTCATTTTGCCTGCTACCGGAATTCGGTTTTGATCGAAACCCGTTCGATCCCGGTCGGATCAGATTGTATTACCGAAGTGCTTGAGAAAAATTTGAACGTCGGTCATTTAGATGCACAGCGTTTGAAGGAATCATTCGGTTCGGCAAATCCAAAGACGGAGTTTCAAGACGAATTGATTCCGGTCCCCGAACCCGCCAGCGGGAGGAAATACACCATCAAACGAACGGAGTTTGAATCTCAGATGAAAACAGGATTAATTTTTTTCTTTGAAGAAATTAAAAAAGAAATCGGAAATCTGCAGAAATGTTATTCGCCGCTCGATCAGATTGTGTTGACGGGAGGCGGCGTTCAATTGGAAGGATTTTTGGACGTGATTCAAGATTCCGTGCCGTTCAGCGTCCGGATCGGAACGGCACAGGGGATTGTCGGTCCGCAAGCACTCGTGAGCGACCCTGCGTTTTCCGGGATTCTGGGAGGAGTCGGTTTCTCAAGTAAAGTGAGCGAAAAAGGGCTTGCGCCGTCTGCACGGCAAAATTGGATCTCGCGAACAGTGGAAGGCGCTCGAAATTGGATTTTTGAGTACCTGTAAGCATTGTTCCCTCAAGAGGTTCCCCAAGTTTTTGCATGACGTTGACTTACGGTATTAATTCCAGTAGAATTTGAGTTTACGTTTGAGATTGGCACAAACACTGTATTTCCCCAAGTTGTTTAAAAGACATCACTTATGGAATTAAAATGAAACGCTTATGTGTGCTGGGAGGCATCCTGTGTATTGCCGTTTTTGGTTCGCCTCCGAGAAGCTTGGCTGAAAACGTTCAGCTCGGCGCCGCTGCCGATAAGCAAACGGCGGAAGTGAATGATGAAATTCATCTCAACGTCAAGATCACCGGTGTGCGCGGCGCCATCCAAGCTCCTCAGCTTCCGCCGCTTGAGGGATTCGAAGTATTTTATTCGGGCCGCTCTTCGCGTTTCAGTTTTGTGAACGGCAGATCCGAGTCACTCACCGAGTTTAATTATGTTTTAATTCCGCGCTCAGTCGGCCGTTTCATTTTAAGACCGATTGAAGTCAAAGTGGAAGGGAAGAGCTATTATACGAATCAGCTTGACTTTACGATTGAAAATGCGCAAACCACGGCGGCAACACCTGCCGCTTCCGGACCGCCGGCACCTCAGTTAACAACGCCAAGTTACGTTCCAAGGGCGGCACCGGCTGTGCCGGCCGCCCCGTTTGTTCCGCCTCAAGCGGCTTCGTCCGTTTCGGATGAAGCGCTGGATCAAAATATTTTTCTTAAGGTGAGTCCTTTTCCGGCGGCCGTTTATACCAATCAGCAGTTGATTTTGACTTACTCACTTTATACGCGCTACGACACGCGCTACGAGGGCTTTATTGAAGAGCCGGAAACGAGCGGGTTTTGGATCGAAGAGTTTCCGATGGATCAAAATTTAGGCCGGGATACCGAAATCATCGACGGCAGGAAGTATGTTCGGGCGGATGTCAAGAAAATAGCGCTTTTTCCGACGGCGCCCGGGCAATACCAAATTAAGCCCGGTGTCATCAAAGCTTCGGTTCAAATTGAAGAACGGGCCTCCTCATTGTTCGACGAATTTTTTAACGACAGTTTTTTCAGCGGGGCGGGGTTTCTTGGCCGGCGCGTTGAGAAACATTTGGCACCTCCTCCGATTCGCGTGGAGGTTCGGCCGCTGCCGGAAGCGGGGAAGCCGGACAGTTTTAAAGGCGCTGTCGGCGAATTTCGAATGGCGACCAACGTGGACAAGCGCGTGGTGAACCAGAACGAAGCCCTGACGTTTCAAGTTACGCTTGAGGGTCAGGGGAATATCGAGACGCTGGTTGCCCCGAAGCTTCCCGAAATTCCGGACGTGAAGCTGTATGAGTCCGACACGCAAACCCAGCTGTTTAGAGCGCAGAATGTGATTGCGGGGAAAAAATCGTTTGAAATTGTGATGATCCCGACGGAGCCGGGTGAGTTAACTATTCCCGGTGTTGAGTTTAGTTTTTTTAATCCCAGAACCGAACGCTACGTCATTTTGAAGTCTGATTCGTATCGGATTAAAGTGAATCCTTCCTCGGTTCCGGCGCCCGCTGTTCCGAAAGGAATTTTGGAAAGCGGCCTTGAGGAAGGAAAGAAGGAAATCCGGCTTGAGTCCGAGGATATTCAATACATCAAGGAAGAGCAGGCTCCTTCGGGGCAATTCAGGCCTTCGAAAATCGTCGTTTGGTTTGTTGTGGTTAACGGGATTCTCACATTGATTTCCGCGGGATTGGCTTTCATGCGGAAACGGAGCGAATATTTGGACCGAAACGTTTCGCTGAAACGGACGTTGTTTGCCAAGCGGTATGCGGTGAAAGGACTGAAGCGTTTGGATCGGCTTGTGAAATCTTCTATGAAAGATCCAAAATCAGACGAAATATTTTTTGACGAGAGCGCTAAAATATTAAACCGGTATCTTTCGGATAAACTCGATTTATCTCCGCATGGTCTGATTCAGAATGTGGTGGAAGAGCGCCTTCAGGCTCTCCAGGCCGAGCCCGGAACAATCGAAAAGGTTCGCGGGTGTCATGAAATTTGTGATCGGGTCCGATTCGGTAAAATGGATTTACAAGGTGCCGACCGCCGCTTGATGATTCAAAACATTCGCGAAATTATCTACGCGTTGGAACGAAAATGAAAGGAGGGAGCTTGACTCGCGGGATTGTTATTGTGGGAGTTTGTTTTTGGATTGCTTTGGCTGCGTGGGCAGATGCCGAGAAAACCAATCCGTTCCAACGGGCAAATGAATTGTACCGCAACGGGAAGTATCAGGAATCCGCCCGCTTATACGAAGAGGCGGCCCAACTATATGAATCGGCAGAGGTCTATTACAATTTGGGAAATGCTTATTTTAAAGATAAAAAATTGGGCCTCGCGGTTTTAAATTATGAGCGTGCCCGTCAGCTGAAACCGCGCGATCGGGATTTGCTGGCAAACCTGGCGTATGTGAACGGTTTGATCGAGTATAAAATTGAGGATAAACGGAACTGGTTTGCGCGCAAAATATCGCAGGCGCTTGAATATGTGACATTCGGCGAGTGTTGGATGTTGGCTTTGGGGGCTTACTTTGTCTTCATCGTCGGTTTATTAGTTTCGCTGCTCGGAAAGCGGAAGCTTGTCTTCGGAAAATCAGGCGCGCTGGCCTTGAGTTTTGTTATTTTCTGTTCACTGCCATTGCTGTTAAAATACGGAGAAGCAGGCTTCGCCCGTCGGGGGATTGTGACCGAGAAGAGCGCAGAAGTTCGTTACGGGCCTTCCTCAAGCGATCGGATCGCATTCCGCCTGGCCGAAGGGCTTCCGGTGGCTTTGAGCGGTGAAACCGAAGACTGGTACCGGATTCAATTGAAAGACGGTCGGAGCGGCTGGGTACCAAAAACCCAAGTGAGTGCTATATGAAATCAGCTCGAGAGGTTCAAACGTTAGGGAAAAAGCCGGATGAGCGGGGGCACTTCGGTATCTTCGGAGGGCGTTTTGTGCCCGAAACGTTGATGGAAGCACTTCGCGAACTAACACGGACCTATCGAATGCTCAAGCGGAACACTAAATTTCAGTTAGAGCTAAAGCACTATTTGTCCACGTATGCCGGTCGCCCGACGCCTTTGTATGAAGCGAAGAATTTAAGCGCCGTTTTGGGCCGGAATCTTAGGATTTTTTTAAAGCGTGAGGATTTGTGTCATACGGGTGCCCATAAAATTAATAACACGATTGGACAAGGACTCCTGGCGCGTTATTTGGGTAAGAAACGGATTATCGCAGAAACCGGCGCCGGACAGCACGGCGTTGCCGCCGCCACCGCCGCCAGGCTGTTCAATCTTGAATGCGACGTATTCATGGGTTCAGAAGACATGAAGCGCCAGGCCCTGAACGTTTACAAGATGAATTTGCTGGGTGCCCGCGTGATTCCGGTTCATTCAGGTGCTAAAACGCTCAAAGACGCGACCAATGAAGCCATTCGTGATTGGGTGACACACGTTGACACGACGCATTATTTATTGGGCTCGGTTGTGGGGCCGCATCCTTATCCGATGATTGTGCGCGACTTTCAATCTGTGATTGGCCGGGAAACAAAGGCGCAGTTTAAGAAAGTGGCACGGACGAGCCCTGATTATTTAATCGCCTGTGTGGGCGGCGGAAGCAATGCCATCGGATTTTTCCATCCGTTTTTGGAAGAACGCGTCAAGCTGATCGGAATCGAAGCGGCCGGCAAGGGCCTGAACACTTCCAAACATGCCGCTTCTTTACGAAAAGGAACGATCGGCGTCCTGCACGGAATGAAAAGTTTTGTGCTCCAGGATCGGGAAGGCCAAGTTCAATTGGCGCACTCAATTTCGGCCGGACTGGATTATCCTTCGGTCGGTCCGGAGCATGCCTTTTTGAAAGAAACCGGAAGGGTACGCTATGAGTCCGCAACGGATGAAGACGCGCTGTATGGGTTTCATATTTTGACGCTGCTGGAGGGAATCATGCCGGCTTTGGAGCCCGCACATGCGATCGGTTATCTGGTTCGCCGAGCGCGCAGTTTCCCGCGCGGTTCTAAAATTGCAATTTGTCTTTCCGGACGCGGCGATAAAGATTTGGACGTGGTTCGAAAATTTAAGGTCAAAATTCCGGGCGCCCCTTCATCATGAACAATCGACTGACCCAAACCCTTCGATCGGCGAACCGGAACGGAAAAAAACTTTTTTGCGCTTACGTCACGCTTGGATTTCCGCGCCTTTCCGTGACGGAAGCGCTCTTGCCGGTGCTGGAAAAAGCGGGCGTTGATATCCTTGAACTGGGTTTTCCTTTTTCGGATCCCTTGGCTGACGGTCCCACGATCCAATTTGCTTCCGAAGCGGCCATCAAACAAAAAGTTCGCCTGCAGCATGCGTTCCATTTAATCCGAAAATTAAGAAAAAAGGGATTCCGAATCCCGGTGCTTTTGTTTTCTTATTTAAATCCGGTCATGCATTACGGAATCAGCCAAACCCTCCGACAGCTCCGCCAAAGCGGGTTTGACGGCCTGATTGTTCCGGACTTGCCGCCTGAGGAAGGACGGATGTGGGAACCTTGGTTTAAACGTCACCAGCTGTCTCTTGTTTATTTAGTGGCACCTACTACGCCCGCCAAACGGATCCGCGAGATTGCGAACCGTTCCAGCGGTTTTGTGTATTACGTCTCGCTCAAGGGCGTGACGGGTTCGCGCCGGGCGCTTCCGCTTGATTTGAAACGGAAGTTAAAAACAGTTAAACAGAATACGCGCAAACCCGTTTTGGTCGGCTTTGGCGTTTCTAACGAAAAGCAAGCACGTGCCATTTCGGAGGTTGCGGACGGTGTCATTGTGGGAAGCGCGATCGTCAGCCGCCTGAAGCGCGGCGAGAAAGCCATTCAATCCGTCCGTTCTTTCGTTTCCGGCCTGGTTCGTTCGATCCGTTAGCCGATGGGTATTTTGGGTTTGGACTTGGGTGAGAAGCGGATTGGAGTTGCGCACAGCGACGAATTGAATTTGCTGGCGCACGGAATCGGTTTTATTGAAAACAAGAATGAGGTGTTCGTCCTTCGATCGATCGAGCGTTTTTTGGATCAATACCAAATCGACAAAATCGTTGTCGGGCTTCCCAAAACCATGAAGGGCGAGGTGGGGACTCAAGCCGAGAAGGTACTCGGATTCGTTACGGCACTCCAGAAAAAGCTTGCTTGTCCGGTGCTGACGTGGGATGAACGTCTGACGACTGTTCAGGCGGAACGCTCCTTGATTGCGCAGGATGTCAGCCGGGCCAAGCGCAAGACGAAACGGGATGGGATTGCCGCTGAAATCATGCTGCAAAGTTATTTGGATTTTGAAAGGGAAGGGAAAGCGAAACATGTATAAACAGTCTGTTCTGTCCAACGGCCTTCGTGTGATCAGCCATCAACTAAAACCGCGGGATTCGGTGGGGCTTGCCATTTGGGTGCGGGTCGGCGGGAGATTCGAAGCCAAATCCATTTCCGGAATCTCGCACTTCGTTGAGCATATGCTGTTTAAAGGGACCAAGCACCGAACGACCAAGCAAATCAAAGAAGAAGTGGAGGGCGTGGGCGGCATGTTGAATGCGTTTACCGGGGAAGAGAGCACCTGTTATTTTGTTAAAATTCCAAAAGCGCATTTGGCGCTTGCTTTTAACGTTCTGCAGGATATGGTGAATCACGCAACCCTGGATCCCAAAGAATTCAATAAAGAGAAGCCCGTGATTCTAGAAGAAATCAAAATGTATCTGGATCTTCCGTCTCAGCACGTGCACGAAATGATGAGTGAACTGTTGTGGCCTGAGCAGGCGCTGGGCCGGCCGATTGCGGGAACCTTGAAATCGGTTTCCAATTTGAAGCGAAGCGATTTGGCGAAACACGTGAAATCTTATTATCATCCCCGCAATATTTTGGTGACGGCCTGCGGTGAAATTGATCACGATGAGATCAGGGATTTAACCGCCCGGCATTTTGACCGGGGGGGAAACGGAAGAATTTCCCAATTTCCGAAGGCTTTGTTTTCTACACATTCGAAGAAAAACCATTTTTGGTTTTTGGATAAAAAAACCGAGCAAACCCATTTTGTCCTCGGGTTTCACGGCCTTTCCCGGAACCATCCGGACCGGTATCAGCTGGCGCTCCTGAACGTGATTTTAGGCGCGAACATGAGCAGCCGGTTATTTGAGGAGGTTAGAGAACGGCGCGGCCTGGCCTATGAAATCAAATCGGGTTTGGGTTTTTATGATGATACGGGTTCGATTGTGATTTCGGCAGGCGTTGAACCCCGAAAAGCGCCCCTTGCGATTCGAGTGATCATGCGGGAATTGGGACGCTTCAAACGAAAACCGGTTACCGAAGGTGAGCTGAGACGGGCGAAAGACTACTTTTTGGGTCAGCTTCTTTTGGGGCTTGAGGACACTCTGGATCACGCCTTGTGGTATGGCGAACATATTCTTTATGGAGGCAAACTCCCGAATTTAGAAGAAATCCGGCAGAAAATAGAGCAAGTCACCCAGTGTGATATCCAAAAACTTGCCGGTCGGTTTTTTAAGACCGGCGGAGTTCATTTGTCGCTGATCGGCCCGTTGGATGCAACCTATGAAAAGAAGATCAAAGTGGAGTGTCTATGTCCCTGAAAAAGAAATTGATTGCGCCGAGTATTCTGTCCGCCGA
>JACQQT010000010.1 GCA_016206815.1 Candidatus Omnitrophota bacterium
ATTTTGAAGGGAGTGGATGGTAATCCGAGTACGATTACCGGCAGCCAGGGGCTTCGCGGTGTTTCACTTGAGTACAACACGGACCCGGGTGATTTTGTTGGGGCTGGTTTTGCCTATGATGATTTCGGCACCAATTCGATCGAGACTTTTGACTTGAGCGGACTGACGGACTTGTCGTTTGGAATTAGAGGGGATGAGGGGACGGTTAAATTTCAAATTATCGATGGGCAAGATCAAAAAGCCGAAGTTTTGCTGACGGGCGTTAGTTCGGCGATTGAAAAAGTTTGGACCATTAACATTGCGCAGTATATTGCCGGGAAAATTGATCTCACGGATGTTCGTGTCATGTATTTCATTGTTGAAGGAGCAGGGAAGCAAGGTGTTTTGGAAGTGAATCGTTTGGCCGGCGCGCCCATTATTAATGTACAGGGGCCGATTGAACCGAGCGATGATTTAACGGAAGCCGATACCACGGTTTTGCCTGACAATCCGACTACGGAAGCGGAAAGCGCAATCAACCGAATTTCAAGCGAACTAACGGATCTTCTTTATGACGTCTCGGGCGTAGAAGATCATTCAACCTTGATTGTACGTTTTGATGATCCGGAAACGCCGTTTGTGATTGAATCAAGCGATCTTTCAGCGCTTGGCCAACTGGTGGTGGGGGTATCGGCTACCGGTACAAGGCTGCTCCAAGTTGAAGTGTTGGATGCTGCCGGAACGCGTACGATTCAGACCTTGACTCAGATTGGAGAGGGTGAACAGTTTTACGCGATCGATTTTTCCAATCCCAATGCACCGGTTGATCTCACACAGATTCAAGCCATCCGTTTTTCGGTAGAGCGCCGGTTCGTCAATGAAGCGACGGGCATAGTTCATCTGCGTCTGAAGGGGCTGGACACCACCGCCCCCGCGTTAACGCCGGAGCTGGAAGCCGCCCGCCGCCAGATCATTGCGGAACAGCTTCAATATTTCCAAATGGGCGTCGGCGTCGATCCGGATACGCACCTGCCGTTTGATCAGATTGAAAACGGTGTGACTAGGAAATTTACGACGCTGACTGACATTGGGTTTTACCTTCAAATTTTGGGTGAAGTAGTCCGCGGGAGTTTGGATAACGGGATGTCACGTGATACGGTACTTGAAGAACTCCAGATCATTCTAAATCGATTACTGAATATGCAAGCCAATGACGGAACGGGAGGATTGCTGCCGGTTGTGTATGATATGCCTCCGACTTTGCCGGAATTTGGGCCGTCGCCCACCTTTCCGTTCATTGCGTTTGGCGATAACGCCAATTTGAGTCAAAGCATTGCCGTGGTGGTCGGTATTTTGGAATCGATCGATACGCTTTCTCAAGCGCAAGTTCAGGCGGCTGCCGATGTCATTCGGGCTGCGGATGCGTTTTTGGATAACCAGGAAGACGGCTATACGCAGTTCTATGACGGGAATGCCGGAAAATTCCGCATGACTTACAACACCGATACGGATTCATTTGACGGCGGCTTTATCGATCGTTTGGCCAACGAATTTCATTCGGGAATTGCTTTTGTGGTCGTCCGGTACCAGCTTCCCGAAGCGGCGTGGGGTAATTTAGAGGTAAGAACCAAGGTTTACACGGATCAATTCGGCCAGGATGTAACAAACTTGGTTCCCTTTGACGGCGGCGCTTTTCAAATGTTTTGGCCGTTGCTTTGGTCCAACGAAGCAGGGCACGAGAGCATGCAAGCCGCCCTTCAGAATTTTCTTTATACGGCCGCTGATTTTTCGAATCGAAACGGACTTCCGGGTTTTCTGTCTGCAAGCTCGGTTCCGGAAGGGGGTTATCAAGGAAAAATCGGAATTCCGGATGCCGCTGAAACCAATGAGCCCATTTTGTCAAACGTAGCTTCCATCTATGCGCTGGCAAGCGCTTATGTGCTCAATCCAACCCTGGTCGTCACTTGGCTGAACGCTATCTTTGAACAGTATCCTGAATTGGTCACAGAGCTTGGTTTTGTGGATGCGCTTCGTTCGGCATCGGAATTTTCGGATGTGTTCAATGCAATTGATCAGGGCTCATCCATTTTGGGGCTGCTGGGTTCCGGCGGTGATTTCATGGAGCGTTATCTCGAGAATCGGAACTTAGACGATGCTTACCAAGCGCTCTACGATAATCTGGGTCTTAACATTCAGGCCATCGGCGAGGATCCGGCAGGACCCCCGGCTGAATTTCCAAGCAAGAGTTTTGCGGTCATGAGTAATATTGAGTTGGAAGGTTCGCTGGGTGACAGCCCTTGCGTCAATCCCGGCTGTGCCGACGCCACTGTTTTCGGAACCCCTATCCGATATAACGGGCTTGATAATTCTACGCTCGCAGGTCATTTCTGGAAATTGGATCAGAATTATGATGCACGGGATCAATATCTTGCAATTTCTCTGTCCGGCTCTATTCCGGAAGGAGAATTAGGAGATCGAGTGGAATTCAAGGACGAAAATGATCAATTAATCGATGCGATTACCGATGACAATGTGAATGATCTGGTTGTTGACGCTTACGGAGATCCAGCGACAGGGGTTGGAACCATTATTTTTGATCTGTCGAGACTTTCGGCAGCCGGTCTTTCTGGGGTGAGATTCGTCAATTTGGTTTTTGATCCATCCGGTGATCCGGATGCAGATTTTTTTGTTCACCAAATATCCTTTGTTCAATTTCCTTCGCAGGTACAGGCTTTGTTCGCAGTTGTTTCGTCTCCGCAGGCAGCTTCGGATATCAATGCAGCGATCAACAGCGCCTTAAACTTTAATGTGTTGCAGCTTCAGACACAAGGGCGCCTTGCTTTTGCAACCGTCGAAACCAACTTTGATTTTTCGGCAGAGAAAGTGGTATTCGGGTTTAAGTCCAGCAAAGCGCTTAAAAAGATTGCCGTCGAGCTTGAGGATGAAACGGGCGCCAAAGCCAGGGGTTACGTGACGGGAGTGAACACGACAGAGCATTATTACGAGTTCTTAAAAGATTTTGTCCCCGCCGGTGTGGACCTTTCCAGGATCCGGAAGATTAACATCATGATCGACAGCACCGCCGTGGAAGGCGGATCAAGTCCGTCGACTGCTTTCGACGATTTGACGGTCGAGATGAGCCTCGTCTAATCCACGGAAACTATTTGAAATTCCAGCCTTAATCTGCTAGGATTAAACCAATCTACCCAACACTCGAGCGAGTTGACGATGATCACACAAATCGGAATCACAGCAGGCGATATTTGGCACTATTTGGATAAGCATGAGAGTGCCACCTTAAACCAATTGGCCGAGGGGATTGGAAAGCCCAAAGATATGATTCTCATGAGCTTGGGTTGGCTGGCCCGCGAAGGGCATATCAATTTAGGCAATGAGAAGACGGGTTATTTGTCCCGTCTGATTTCCTCGCAACGTCCCTAACTCCAGTGGCTCGCCCCAAGCGCCGCAGATCAAAAGCTTACCTATTACTTTCAACGACCGGTTCGCAAAAAGAAGCCAAAAAAATCGCGGAGGCGCTGGTCCGCGGAAAATTAGCGGCTTGCGTAAACGTGGTTCGCAACGTCCAATCGTTTTTCCGTTGGCAGGGGAAGCTGGAGCAGGCCGGAGAATGGTTGCTGATCATCAAGACGGACGAGCGTTCTTTAAAGCAGGTTGAACGAATGATCCGGAAACACCACTCCTATGAAATTCCTGAAATCATCGGCTGGCCGATCCGGTGGGGACACGGGCCATACTTGAAGTGGCTAGAGGAATCAATTTCTTAAATCTTGGAAGGGGAGACGGCACAGAAAAGCTTGGCTTGCTTGCCGGCCGGATTTAAGATTTGATGCGGAATAGAGGCATCGAAGTAAAGCGTATCGTAGGGATTGAGAACGTATTCCCGCTCTTCTAATTTCAGCTGAACCGTTCCTTCCAGCACAAAAATCAATTTTTCAACGCCGCGGTCAAGCTCTTCAACTCCGCTTTTCCCATGGCCGTTTAAAGTAATCAGGAGCGGCGTGATCTTTTTCTTGGAGATTTCCTGCGTCAGCAGCTCACATTTCATTTGATCGGTCTTCGCAAATACTTTCCTGTCCTGCGGCGCATGTTGATGCGCAATTTTTTCATATCGCGAATCAATCTTTCCATACAGTTGAGCAAGTGAAATTCCAAGGGCCTCCGCAATTTTTTGATGGTTTTTAACGGTTCCCACCATGAGGCCTGTTTCCATGCGGGAGAGGGTCGCCTGCGCAACGCCAGTGGTTTTTGAAAGTTCAATCAGCGTGATCTTCTTCTGGCGGCGAAGGTCCCGGATTCGGATCCCCAGCTCGACAGCAATCGTATTTTTTCGCGGCATGTTTTAGTTCCTTATCAAGGTTCAATAGGGGACAGGTCAGAAATTCGACCTGTCCCCTATTGGGATATTATAAGATTCATTCAGAATTTTTCAATTTAATTATGATTGATAGGGAATTCGGTTATATAATTTAAAATTATATTTTTGTTGACAAATAAATAATATTCTGATAGACTCCCGCCATCATTGAAAACCAGGGAGGTGAGCACATATGAAGGCAGTCAAATTATCAAGTTGGGTGGTCATGGCGTTCATGATGTCCAACTTCTTTTTATATCCGGCAAACGTCGCGCTGGCCAAACCGGCAAGTACGACTGATTCCGAGGCAGCCATTGCGCCCGTCAGCATTAACAAGGCTGATGTAGAAGAGCTTCAAATGGTTCGCGGAATCGGGCCGGCATTGGCTGAGCGGATTATTGATTATCGCGAGGCGAATGGGAACTTTAAATCCTTGGATCAGTTAAAGGAAGTTCGCGGGATTGGGGATTTAAAGTTTGAGAAGATTAAAAGCCAAATGACGGTGTAGTTTGGCGGTGGTTGACGGCTGCTCGGATTTTTGTTGAACCCGTGGGAGGCTAGACACCGAGTAGGCGGGAGAAAGGGATGGTGAGGTTCAGGGGTCGTAAGCGGTAATGACCCAAGGAACTGCCGTCCCTTTCCTTTTTATAAAGTTTTTATTTATACATTTCAAATGGAACGAATGAGGTCGCCCTCTCTTTTTTCTGCGCCTTTTGGCGCTTTTCTCTATTTGCAATAGAATTTCCATATTATGAATAGAGTTTTTGAAATTTTTTTAATATTTTGTTGTTGTTTTAGCGTAAGATAACCGAATATAATAGCGACACTGCACTTCATTGAAAGGCAATCGGTGAGAATCTAAAGGACTTATGTTGAAGCGAAGCCGAAGAATGACCGCTTTTTTGACCGCGTTTCTTTTCGTCTTCTCCCAAATCGCCTGGCCTGAGCCGTCTGTCCCGATTGATTTCAACAAGACCGTTCAGCCGGTAAGTGAAGCGCTCCAAGCCGAATCAGCCGAAAGTCAAGAACCTACTCCCAAAACCAGTATCGATTTCCTTGCTAATACCTCACCGCTTTCCGCCGCTGCCGCTGAAGAAAATAAAGAGCAGCCTGTCATACTTTTCGCCGCTCAGGACGAGCCCGCCCTCCAAATCATCCGCACCAAAACCGCCACCAATCGCTCCGGTCAGGTCACAGGCTTTAGTGAAGAAATCCGGGATTCGGAAGGAAACCTTCTTTATACGCTCACGCGTTCTTCCATCCGCTATGACAAGCAGGGAAGCCTGATTTCTTATAAGGACACCTTTAAGTTTCCCGATAAAACCGTCCTAACCGGCACTTATCAAAACGATACCTATCTTTTGAAAGGCACCTGGCGAAGTTCTCCCAACGGCAGCCAAGCGATCGAACGCCGCTTTGATCTCAATGCCGGCCAAAGACTTTTGATCGACCCCGACCGCAAAGAAACCTCTCTGATCAATGATACCCTCTGGACCGGATTCGGTGAGTCCACCGTCTTGGGAGACTTTGAAGTCATCCGTTACAAGGAAACCCAGGACAAATCAGGCCGCACCACTAGCTACGAAGAGCATGTCTTCGATCCAGCCACCGGTGAGCTGCTCTACACCTTGAAGCGTACCTCGATCCGTTATGACCGCAATACCGGAGAACTCATCTCCTATAAGGACACCTTTACGTTTCCGGACAAAACCTCACTCGTCGGCACCTTTAAAGAAGGTGCTTACATCTTGAAAGGCACCTGGCGAAGCTCACCCAACGGCAATCAAGGGATTGAACACCATTTTAATCTTACCCAAGACCAGCGGCTCCTGATTGATCCGAACCGCAAGACTTCCGCTTTCATCGGAGACACTCTCTTTACGGGATTCGGCGAGTCCACCATCATGGGAGACTTTGAAGTCATCCGTTACAAGGAGACCCAAGACCGTGAGGGAAGAGCCACCGGTTTTGAAGAGCATGTTTTTAAGGACGGTCTTTACCTTTATCAACTGACCCACTCTTCCGTCAAGTACGACAAGGTGACAGGGGAGATGATCTTTTATAAGGATACGGTTGCATTTCAAAATAAGAAGAAGCTCACCATGACGTTTGATGCGAAAAAAAGTATGATTTTGAACGGCAATCTCCCGGACGGTTTCAGTTTCAGAAACCTCTTGATTCATGAAGTCCAGAGCCAGTATCGGGTGTTCTACAACGAGCAGGACGGATTGTTTTACGCCCACGGTCTTGATG
>JACQQT010000042.1 GCA_016206815.1 Candidatus Omnitrophota bacterium
CCAATGAGTTACATCAATATGAGGGAACCAAAATAAAGCGAGGGTAAATTGTAGCATATTTTTAGGAAGGGGCAAGGAAATTCTCTTAGACCTGTCCCCCATGGGGACTGTCCCCTTCAAACATTGAACTGGAGATCATGCAAACGCTTATACACGCCGCCTTCTTTTAAGAGGGCTTCGTTGGTTCCGGACTGAACCAACCGGCCTTCGTCCAGCACCAAAATACGGTCTGCATTTTGAATGGTGGAGAGCCGGTGCGCAATTACAAATACGGTCCGCCCTACCATCAGGAGCTCGAGTGCCTTTTGAACCTGGCGCTCACTTTCCGTATCCAGCTGCGACGTTGCTTCATCCAAAATTAAAATGGGAGGATTTTTGAGAAGAGCCCGGGCAATGGAAAGCCGCTGCCGCTGGCCTCCGGATAAGGTAACGCCCCTTTCGCCAATCACAGTCCCATACCCTTTGGGAAGCAATTGGATAAACTCATCCGCAAACGCTGCCTGAGCAGCTTGCTTCACTTCCTCCAGCGGCGCATTCAAGCGGCCGTAAGCAATGTTTTCAAAAACGGAAGCATTAAACAGAAAAGTTTCCTGCGTTACGAGACCGATACTTTCCCGAAGCGAAGTAATGTCATAATCACGGATATCCCGGTGATTGATCAAAATCCGGCCCTGGGTGACATCGTAAAACCGGAGCAGTAAATTAACGAGTGAGGTTTTCCCCGCCCCGCTGGTCCCGACGATCGCAACGATTTCACCGGAGCGGACGTCGAAGCGAATATTTTGAAGGACAAATTTACCATTTTCGTAAGCAAACGAAACATCTTGGTATTGGACATTCTGAATCTTGGGCGTTAACGGCGCTGCGTTCGGCTGATTCTTGATTTTCGGCTGTTCATCCATCAACGCAAAAATCCGGGTTCCCGCCGCAACCGCCTGTTGGAGTGATGCATTCGCCTTGCTTAACTTTTTAAGCGGTTCGTAGAAAAGAAACAAGGTGGTCAGAAAAGAAGCAAACCGGTCCAACGGCAGGATGCGCATGCCGTACCAAATAGAGAAAGCAACCGCGACTGCCCCAATTACTTCGATCAACGGCCGTTGAATGATCGTCAGCCGCATCGTTCGTTTGAGAAAATCAAACACATTTTTATGGATGACCTGAAACCGGCGGACCTCATACTGCTCCATATTGAAGGCTTTCACCACGTTCATTCCGCTAAATGTCTCCTGCATTTCGGAATGAATGTTGGCGATCTGTTCCTGCGCTTTCCGTTCCGTTTTGCGGAGCTGCTTGCCGAGGAACACGACCGGAACCAGCACCACCGGAAAGATCACCAACGCAATGAACGCGAGAGGACCGCCCCAGTAAAACACCAAGGGAATCTGAAATAAAATCACAAAAGGCTGCTTCACCAAATCCACAAACACATCCGTGACGCCGGCCTGGATCACGTTCACATCATACATCGTTCTGCTCATCAACTCACCGGTCCGGCCTTTGGAATAGAAATTCATGGAAAGACGAACGATGTGCGCATACAAATCATCCCGAATTTTCCGGACGGCCCGGAGACCCACCACAGACATTTGGTAGCGGGAAACATATTCAAAAAAGCCGCGAAGCAAAAACACGGCCATGACAATGAACGGAACAAGCGAGGTAGAAAATTGAAGCGTGGGAAGCTCAAAGCTCGGCAAGTGGATCCGCTCAAGAAACCCCAACTTTGGCATCTGGCCAAACACCACATAATCCTTATTCTGCAAACCGTTTAAAACGATAAAAACGGTGACCGAAACCAGTGAATGGGCAAGGGTGTAGCATAGCGTGCAAAAGACAGCCAAAGCCAGCCGTGCGCGATAAGGTTTTAAGTAACCGAGAAGCCGCTTATAGATTTCCATAATCGTCCGGGAATTCTATCAGGAAACCTAAGGGCTGTCACCCCAATAACCGAATTAAAAAGGTGACGCTGATTGTCTTTTGTGATACAATTCCACCTGCTTTAAAATCTCTATCTTGTTGATTACAATAAACTTATGAAAAAAATCAGAGCCGCCGTCATTGGCATCGGGCACCTTGGAAAAGAGCATGCCCGAATTTACCACAGCCTTCCACAGGTTGAGCTGGTTGCCCTATGTGACGTGGAGGAATCCAAAGCCGAAAAAGCGCAAGCGCTCGGTGTTCGGTTCACGAAGAATTTCCGTGAGCTTTTAGGGACGGTGGACCTCATGAGTATTGTGACCCCTACCGCCACCCACTTTGAAATCGCAAAAGAAGTCCTCAGTGCCGGCGTCCATACTCTGATCGAAAAACCGATTGCCAACCGCTTAGAAGACGCCGATCAGCTGATCGATATCGCCAAGCAAAAAAAGTTGATTCTCCAAGTCGGGCATCTCGAACGCTACAACGCCGGATTCCGTCGGGTTGAACAGATCGCCAAAAATATCCGTTTCCTTGAAATCCACCGCCTCGGGCCGTTCAACCCGAGAATTGCCGACTGCGGTGTCGTTTTAGATTTGATGATCCATGATATCGATATCGTCCTGCGGTTGGTCAAATCCGAAATCGCGTCGATCGATGCCATCGGCATTAACGTGCTGACTCCCTTTGAAGATATTGCAAACGTCCGGATCAAATTCAAAAATAATGCCATTGCAGACCTAACCGCTTCCCGACTGACGCCCGAAGCGCAAAGAAAAATCCGAATTTTTCAAGAAGATGCATATATCTCTCTTGACTATGTTGCGCAATCAGCTCAAATCTTCAGAAAAGCAAGTCTCCCGGCTGCCCTTTTCGGGGGAAAAATCAGCCGCGAACAAATCGACATCCGAAAAGAAGAACCGCTCAAAGCAGAACTGGAAGATTTTGTCCGTTCCGTGGCGAAAGGTTCCGCCGAGGGAAAACCGGATATCAGAGCGCGGGAAGCGCTTCGCGTTGCGCTTGAAGTTCTAGCATCCATTAAAGAAAACGCCCCACAGCCTGCCAATGCCCCCTAAAAAAATTTTCTTGATCGCCGGAGAAGCTTCCGGCGACCTGCATGGCGCTCATCTCATCCGTGAATTAAGACGTCTCCGCCCAAATTTGAAATACCGCGGGCTTGGCGGCGCCATGATGGCCCGGGAAGGCATGGAACTGGTTCATGATTTAACTCGGGAAGCTGTTTTGGGTTTGGGAGACGTACTCCGGAAATACTTTTTATTTCGATCTATTTTCAATCGGGCGCTTGAAGACGTCCGTTCGTTTCAGCCGGACGCCGTCATTCTGATCGATTATCCTGGTTTCAACCTGCGTTTCGCCAAAAAAATCAAAAAGCGATTCCCTGTTTTGTACTACATTTCGCCTCAAATCTGGGCTTGGGGTGGAAGACGGATTCATACGATTCAAAAAACCGTAAGCCACATGATTGTCTTTTTTGGCTTTGAGGAAGCGCTCTACCAGAAAGCGCACGTTCCGGTGACTTGGGTCGGTCATCCGTTCGTAGACTTGGCCCGGTCAAACCAATCGCAATCCGGACTTCGAAATGAGTTCTTTGGCGGCTCCGGCCAAGATCCAAAACAGAAAATCGTTGCTCTGTTACCGGGTTCACGGCGTACGGAAGTTGAGAGAATGCTCCCCGAAATGCTCGCGGTCGCAAAAATGATCGACAGCCGGATTCCAACGGTTCGGTTTCTGCTTTCCGAATCGGACACACTTCCCGCACAGCTTTATCAACAAATTCTTTCAAAGACGATGCTGACGCATCCCGTTCAATCGGTTCGTAACCGAAGTTTTGATTTACTTTGCGCAAGCGACTTCGCGATGGTATCTTCAGGAACCGCCACGCTGGAAGCAACGCTTGCCTCTACCCCGTTTGTGATTTTGTATAAAACCGCCTTCTCAACCTACTTCTTGGGCCGAAGGCTCATCCAAATTCCTTTCATCGGCTTGGTCAACGTGGTTGCAGGACGAAAAGTAGTGCCGGAATTTATCCAGCACGAAATACGGACGCCTACCATTGCCCAGGAGGCCGCTTACCTTCTGGAACATCAGGATCTGAGAGAGAAAATGATTCTGGATTTAAAGCAGGTGCTGGAAAAACTGGGTGAGCCCGGTGCGGCAACCCGCGCGGCAACGGCAGTTCTGGAATTTCTCAACCATTCCTAAAAAAGAAAAAGAGGGACAGATTATAATCTGTCCCCCTTTTTCTTTTTTTCCTCAAATGTCGAAATAGAGGTAGAACTCGAGCGGGTGAGGTCTTTAGCTCATCGCATAGATTTCAACGTCCCGCTTATACGCCAGCCATGCGTCAATCACAACTTTCGTAAACACATCGCCTTGCAACAGAAACTCGTGGTC
>JACQQT010000006.1 GCA_016206815.1 Candidatus Omnitrophota bacterium
AGTTGAAGCGCTTCCGCGTGACGAGTTTGTTTGACGGTTCAGCGGAAACTTTTTCGGTGCAGCACGATCAGGCGGTTTTTAGCCCGGAAATTCCGAGGAAAGACGGCCGCATTTTTGAAATCAAGCCGGTTTCATAACGCGAACACCGGGTGTTCGATTACAGTTGTCAAACCTAAAAGGTTTCGATATAATCACTTATAAAATCCTTCCCCCACATGTATAACGAGTATTTCGGATTCAAAGAAGCTCCGTTTAACGTGACTCCCGACCCGCGGTTTATTTTCTTCAGCCCAAAGCACCTCGACGCTTTCTCCTGTTTGCTATACGGAATTGAATCCAGAAAGGGTTTTATCCAAATTACGGGGGAAATAGGAGCGGGGAAGACCACACTTTGCCGAGCCGCTTTAGACAAGTTTAAAAATACGCGCACTCACACAGCGCTTATTTTAAACCCTAGACTTTCTGAACTTCACTTGCTTCACACGATCGCAGAGGACTTCGGGATTGCGTTAAAGGCAAAAAATAAGAAGGAATGCTTCGATGGTCTCAATCGGTTTTTGCTCGAGGAATTCCACAAAGAATACAACACAGTTTTGATTGTGGATGAAGCACAAGATTTGACCCCCAAAACGCTTGAGCAAGTACGTCTTCTTTCAAATTTAGAAACCAGCCGTGAGAAGTTGCTTCAAATTGTATTGGTGGGCCAACCGGAACTTCGGGAAACGTTAAATCATCCATCGTTAGCTCAACTAAGGCAACGCATTAATATCCGTTTTCATTTGACTGCGTTAGATCGGAGCGAGACCGAGCAATGTATTTTACATCGATTAAAAGTAGCCGGTTTGGTGGATAGATCAAGTCCATTTTTGCCGGATGCTATTGAATTTATTTATCAACAATCCAAAGGGGTTCCGCGCGTCATTAACAAACTTTGCGATGTGTCGCTCCTGGCTGCTTATGCCCGCAGTGTCAAATCCGTGGATTCAAAATTAGCAGAGGAAGCATTCTGCGAATCAGAAGGAGTTGCCGTGGCATGAGTATTATTACGGATGCCCTGAAAAAAGCGGAACGAGAAAGAGAGGCAAAGGCCAAGACCGCCCGGGAAGAAGCCGAGTCGGTTTTGGTGGAAGAAGAAAAGACAGTCGATGCTTTTTTGGAAAGCGTAGCAGCTCCGAGCGCCGAACTTTCTTTTACAAAGGCTGACGCAGCTATTTCCCCTCAGCGTGTACCCCCCTCTTTTTTTACGGGCAAGGATTTGTGGGTGATTTTAGGAATCGTTTCTCTATGCTTTTTGGGTTTGTGGGTTGTGTCGCGCGCACCATTGGTCAGCGGACATTTTTCGTTTCCCTGGCGCCTGTTTCAAACAACAGGAATTTCGAAAGTCGCTTCTTCGGCAAGGTCTCAGGGCGTCCAGCTGCCCTACGTGTTGTCCGGTATTTCGGCCTCTGGCGCCAAACCGTATGCGATTGTGAATGGTATCATTGTAGAACAGGGGCATTCCATTAACGGAGCTTATGTGAAAGAAATTCAGAATCAGGAAGTGGTTCTAGAAACAAGAGCTGGTGAAATCCGTTTGAAACTTCCGTAGCCGTTTTTAGTTTCCATCCTTTTCTCCCGCCCAAATTAAATTTCGTCGAGTCATTTGAATAAAACTTTCTGTTACCAAAATCGCATCGTGATTACCTTAGCCCTTATTCTGTTTCTTTTGGTTACCGTCCGGTACTTGAAGAAACAGATAGATCACTTCGCTTATGTCGAATTGTATCGTATCACCTGACCCAACGTTAGTTCGAAAAAGACGGTGGTTGTTCATCTCTCCGCTTTTTGTACTTTCCTCGAGCTTTGCTTTTGGAATTTTGACGGCTCAATTCACTCATTTTTCTTTTTTGGCAGCAGCAGCGGCTACTTTTTTGATTTGGATCACGGGACATTTTTTAACCGGAAGAGTTTCTTTTATTCCTTGGAGCGTGCTGATCTTTTTCTTGCTTGGGATGCTTTACGGTGCAAACGAACGCGTTTTTGCCCGCCATGACCTCGGACTTTCCGGACCCACCGGGCCGCTCGTGCTGGAAGGCGTTGTGGAGAGCGTGCCCGAGGCGGTGACGAAAGGGAAAAAAGAGACCGTTTCTTTTGTTCTGAAATCGGATAATTTTTTTAAAAACGGCCGAGTTTACGAAACAACAGGTTGGGTTCAGGTCTTCCTCTACAATCCCGGTCGTACGATTCGTTTTGGTGATCGTTTGAGACTTAAGGGAGTGCTCGAAGTTCCGAAAGAAAAAAGGAACCCGCATGTTTTTGATTATGCCGACTATCTCGCGAAGAATGGGATCTATCACGTTTTTCGCGGGATCGGCCGCTTTTCTATTCTGAAACAACTTAAGGATGATAAAAACCAACCCCTTTTGGCATTCAATGAGTTTCGTGTTTTTTTGAGGGATCGTCTCAAGAAATTGCTCCCTTCGCCTTATCATGAACTGGCGAGCGCTCTTTTGCTGGGGTTCCGCAAAGAAATTTCCCAAGATCTTCGGGATAGGTTTGTCAAAACAGGAACGGCTCATTTGCTTGCGATTAGCGGTTTGCATGTGTCTGCCATTGGAGGTCTTTTGTATTTTTTGCTGACTTTATTGGGGATACCAAGAACGGCCAATTTATCACTGACGGCTGTTTTTATTTCCATTTATGCGGTTTTGGCGGGCGCCAACATTCCGGTTCTTCGCGCAACCATCATGGGGACGGTGATGTTGTTGGGGCTTTTGCTGGGGCAGGAACGGAACGCAAAAAGTGCTTTTTTCTTTGCCTTGGTGCTCATTTTGGCGCAGGATCCGAAAGCTGTTTTTCTCGCTTCCTTTCAATTGTCTTTTATCGCCATCGCATCGCTTATTTTCATTTTACCGAAGCTGAATGAATGTTTTTCGATCAAATCAGTTGGTGACGCTGCCCATTCAATTTCGGCTCAAGGGGGAGGACGACCCCCTTTTTTATTTCGCGGGTTTCGCCGTTTGCAAAATGCGCTTTATCATTCATTTCTGGCCTCCCTTGCGGTTACGCTTGGCATGTTTCCGTTCTTGGTTTTCTATTTTAACCTTTTTTCAGTGGTTGGATTTCTGGCTAACCTCATTGTGATTCCTATCTGCACGATGGCGATTGCCGCGTCGTTTCTCGTGTTGATCACCGACTTGATCGTCTCACCGCTTGCGAGCTTCTTGGCGCCTTTGGCTATTGCCATATTTCGTTTTAAAATTTGGCTGATCTACTTGTTTAGCGAAATTCCATTCGGTTATTTTTATCTTCCCCGCCTTCCATGGCTGGTTTTGGCGCTTTATTACGGCGCTTTGGTCGGTTGGTTGAGCTTGTCGCACCGTCCGGTATGGGTTTGGTTTCGCTGGGTTTGTTTCGCGTTGATAAGTTACGTTTTTCTTAGCTTTTTCTTTGCCTCCCAGTCAAGTTCGCTGCGGCTTGTTTTTTTTGATTTGGGAAAGTCAGATTGTGTGTTCGTACACTTTTCAAACGGTTCCCGATGTTTGATCAATACGGGTCGCCGCTATCCCAATGATGAAGCCTATTGGGTGCTTCGCCCTTTTTTGATGGGCTCCGGGATTCAAAAAATAGACAGTGTTATCTTAACCCAGGTGAGCGCGAAAACGGCAGGGGGTTTTCTCACGTTGAAGTATCACGTCCGATTTCAAGACGTTTGGGTGCCAAGCGGTGCAGCCGCCTCGAAACTCCGCAAATATTTGAATCCCGAGGCGTTTCGGAAACCTCGGATTCAATTGATTTCCTCAGGCGAACGTCTTCAGTTTGGTTCGAAATCAGATGCTTATGTTCAAGTGCTGGCGTTATCAGCCGGGGAAATAGGGGCGCTTCGGATTGTAGACGGCAGCCAAAAGATTTTACTTATTTTTTCATGGAAAAGGGAAGTGTTGCAGCAGTTGTCCGGATTAACCGACTGGGATTACAACGGTCTTTATTTGCCGCATGATGATGTTGCGATATCTGAAGATGAGCGCAACCTTCTTCAACATTTATCGCCTGCTTATGTGATTTCAAACCAAAGGGATAGCATAAAAAACACTCTTGTTAAACTCCAATCTCTAATTCACGGCGAGGTTCTTTCCGTGGGAGAAAAAGGCGCCGTTGAATTATTCTGTCACCCAAACGGTTGGGCCGCTCGGACTTACCGAAAGCCACGATTTCAGCCGTGGTTACCACCCAATATGCAGACGATTATAAACTGACCGCTTGGCTCCGGATGAGGTTGACATTTTGATGCCGCGGTGGTATATTTTACGAAATGCTGAATGGCATTTCGATATAAGTCCTTAAGAAAGAAGAGGTTATAAAACCCACCTGTATGCAAACTAAGCGTTCTCTTTGTCTGATCGCTATTCTTGTCCTCACCGTTTTTGTTTCTCCCGCTCAAGCCTATTGGATTTGGTCGCCTGCTGAAGGGAAATTTGTCACCGTAGACTTTACCGAGACCCAGAGAGGCGCCAAGCAGGCAGTGAATGAGCAGTTTGAGGCCGCCCTCAAATTGCAAGAGACCGGCGGAGGAGAAGAAGGGATTAAAGAGCTGAAGCGGTTGGTTCAGCAATATCCGGATTCTGCTTACGCTCCCGAAGCCCAATATTTGATCGCTATTTCCTACGAGAAACAAGAAAAGCCCATCCAAGCCGCTCAGGAGTTTCAAAAATTGATCCGTGATTTTCCGCGCACTCAGCGGGTGGATCAAGCCACGGAACACTTGTTCACAATTGGAAATTTATTTTTAACCGGCCAGAAACAAAAACTCCTGGGCGTTTCGATTATTCCGGTTCTTTCAAAAGCAGCGGATATTTTTAAATTTATCATCGAACAAGCGCCTTACGGGCCCTATGGAGACCAAGCCCAGCTTCGGCTTGGCATCGCTTATCGAAAAATGGGAAATTATGATGAGGCCGTGCAAGCCTTTCAGGCAGTGATTGAAAATTATCCCACGAGCGCTTTGTTAGATGAAGTTCACTACCAGCTTGCCGAGACGTCGTATGAGTTCTCCCAGAACGCAAGCCGTGACCAGCGCACGTTGACTCAAGCGGGAACCTACCTGAAAGAATTCATCAAGCAATACAGCACGAGTACGCTTGCCGAGCGCGCGCGCATTCTCAAGCAACAGTTGGACGATCAGGACGCGGAGAAAAATTACCAAATCGGGCTTTACTATGAGAAGGAAGGATTCATCGAAAGCGCGATGATTTATTACGAAGATGTGGCAAATCGTTATCCGGAGGCAACCTTTGGGAAAAAGGCTGCCGACCGGTTTCAAGCCCTGAATTCTCCGGCGCTTGCCATGGCAAAAGGCGAAGGAGCCATCCAACAGCGCCTTGCGGAAGTGCGTTCGATGTTGGAAGCAATGGACAAAGAAGAACAGAAGAAGAGCGCAGCCGGCCAGGCGCTTCCGGAAACCGGGCAAATACGCGAGCAGCTGGAGGCAGAATTCACATCTTTAACCATGACTCAAAAACGTTTTCAGGAGGATACCCGGGAGAAATTTGATTCCCGTTTTCAAGCCCTCCGCGAGCGGGAAAAGAACCTGCGCGATAAGTTGAAGACATTGAGCAACCGCAAGAAACAAATGCAAGACAATCCTTCCCCGGAATTGGAGATGGTGTTCCAAAAGTGGGAAGTTTCTCTTTTTCAAGAACAGCAGGAGCTTGCCCGTGAACGGGCGACTCTGGAATCGTTGGGCCTGAAATTTCAAGCCGGATGGTCCCGCTGGTTCAACTGGGTTCCGTTTGTAGGAGCTCCGGGCCTCCCTTCCGGCGATCGATTAATTGAATACAAGGAAGAGAAGTGGGAAAAATTAGAACAGGAAAGGGCTGAATTAAGCGAGAAGCGCGAAGCGGAAGAAAAAGCGCTTGATGCAATTGATGTTGAGATTCAAACGTTGAATCAAAAAGAGTTCGAAATTGCAAAGACGTTGCCTCTCTTTCAGGAATTGCTTCCCCAGGATTTAAAACAGCAGGGAGCTCTGCTGGATCAGAAGCGGTTCCAATGGAATGAATCCGTTCAAGCATTTGAGCAGGCTAAAAAAGAATATGAAACGCATTACGGAAATGAATTTCTCAAAACGCTGACCCTCCAATCCCGGGATCGCGATTCCCGTTTGAAATCTGTACAACAGCTGATTTCAAGCGGAGCCAATTTGGAGGAAACATTAGCCAGCTTGCAAAAACAAAAGTCTGATTTGGGTGAGTTATGGTTGGCCCGGAAGGAAAGGCTGAATACGATGGCGAGCGCGTTTCAAGCAACGCAGGAGAAACAACCCATTCCGACTCAGGAAGCCGTTGATTCTTCAGCGCCATTTACCGGAGAGTCGCGCGCCCAGGAAATCCGGCTTTTTCGGAAACGAATCAAGTACGTGGAACGGGAAATCAGGACTCGTATGGATCAGATTCAAGACTGGCAGCGTGAGAACGCAAAACGAATTGATGAGTTGGAACGCTTGCTTCATGCAGACAAGAGCGACGCCGCTTCAAAAGTTTTAACGCCGATTGCCGGCACCTACAAACTTGCGAAAGCATTTGTCTTCGGGCTTCCGCATCGTGAACGTGAACTCGTGGAAGAAGCGGATGAAAACCTCAAGCAGGGCCAGGTTGCCGGACTGACGTCCAAACAATTGGACGACGTCCGTGAGTTGAAAGAGGAGATCGAACTTCAAAGTATTTTAATCCAAGGCCGAGCAGAAGAGATTTCTGAGCTGAACGGGCGTTTAGATGAGCTCGAGAAACAAGCAAGGATCATTCCGGGATTTGCTTATCAATCTTTATTGGTAGAGAGAATCCCGGCTGACCTTGATTATTCGGTAACGAGTGCACGCGAACTTTTGGGAGGAGAAAGAGAAGAAATTTTTGCGGAGCGGATAAATCGCGAGACGCTTGAGTTGAAAAAAATGGAAGAAGAACTGAAAAACCTTGACCAAAAGATCAGCGATGTCAGTCAGGCGATGGAACCATCCCAACCCTCATCCCCCACGGTTCCGACCGTCCTCCCGTTTATCGGAGGGGATGCGGAAACCATGCCTACGCCTGCTCAAATCGACCCTTCGGATGAAGAGCGAAAGCAGATGGAATCAAAGCTTCTGGGTATGAAATCAGAATTGGATCAAGCCGGGGCTCAATACGAGGCCGAGGTTTCGGCTTATGACCAAACGGTTTTGACGTGGTATCAAACCGAAGCCCGCGAACAGTTGACGGCCGTCTTTCCGGCGGAAGGGATTGCCGTGATTGAACAGGAAAAGAGTTTGGGGATTCAGAGAGAAGAAACAGAAAAGTCATTGGTTGAGCTCAAACATCAAGAGCGTGAGGCGGCTCGATCTCAAATGGCTTTTTTAGATCGAAAGTTAGGCGTACTTGAAAAGCGTTTTTCACGTTTGAAAGGTACGTCTGAGCCCGGCTATCGCGTTTTGCGTGATGAAATCGATCAGTTGGGAACGAAACGCAATACCTTGATCCGCGAAATTTCATATTTAGAAACCAACCTCCAAAGATAAACCTGATATAGGCGACAGGCGCATGAAGCACGGTTCGTGGATCACATCGGTGGTGCTGTTGTGCTTTCTGGCCGGCTGCGGGTATACGCAGCAGGCTCATCTTCCCGGTAATATCAAGACGATTGCCGTTCCGACGTTTAAAAACGAAATTCCCCCCAAGGAACAATTTGCTTATCGTCCGGGATTGGAAATCGAGCTAACGAATGCAATTATCGATCGATTCCTCTTTGACGGCAATTTGAAAGTTGTGGACGAGTCAAAGGCTGATGCGGTTCTCGAGGGGGCCATTATCTCTTATGAGCAGGAAGGATTGCGTTTCGACCGGCTGGAAAGCGTTGAAGAATACCGGCTGTTCCTTGTCGTCAAGTTCAAACTGATTGATCAGCGCACCAAGAAGGTTCTGGTCGAAGAGCCTAATTTTTCAGGCCGCGCCGAATTTTTTGTATCCCGTTCTCCTGCCTCCGTTCGGCGGAAATCCGCAGACGCAGCGACGGTGGATCTCGCAAGAAGCTTGGTCAATCGAATTGTCGAGGAGTGGTAAACATCAACCCCGCAAAACCTTTCCTTTTTTTGTTGACGGGTGATGAATTCCTCAGGCGTCACAAAATAGAATCCCTCGTTGGGGAGCTCATCCCTCGCGAGTTACGTCAAACGAACCTCTTTCGCATCTATCCGCAGGATCTCAACTGGCAAGAGACACTTTCGCAGGCGCAAACCCCTTCTTTAATGGGCGGGGCGCAGGTTTTTTGGATCACGCAGGCAGATCAAATTAAAAAAGGGGATGATAATACGGCTTTTGAAAGTTACTGTGACCACCCCGCCGCTGAAAGTTATTTTATCTTTGAGGCGGACGAATTATCCGGAGCTCACCCCGTCGTGAAGTTGGCGAATCGGTTGGGCCGACATTTTCACTTTGGCCGCCGGGACGGGGAAATGGGATTTGAAGCCATGCGCGATAAGGTGAAGCGTTCCGGGAAAACACTTGCCTCGGGTGCCTGGCAGCTTTTGCAGGAAAAGCTGGGGGGTTCTCCGCGTTTAATGGATATTGCGATCGATCAATTGGTCGTTTATTCGGATGAACCGGTCATTGATGAATCAGCCGTTGAAAAGCTCTCGGGGGAATTTCTGCGGTACGAACCGTTTGATTTGACCGATGCGCTGGCGCGCCGGGATATTTCGGAGGCACTTCGGATTCTGCACTTTTTTTATGATCTAAGCAATGATATGACCAGCATGATTGGACTTATTCATTGGCAATTGAAACGGATCTGGCAGGCCAAGCGGATTTTGGCGCAAGGGGGCAGGCGCGAAGAAGTGGGACGCACTTTGCATATTCCGCCTTTTCGGCTCGGCCCTTTTTTAAATCAGGTCCAGCGTTTTGATTCCGCGATGGTGGAGCGTTTGATCGACCGATTATGGCAGTTGGATTGGGACACGAAAAAGGGCGCTTCTTCCGATGCGACCCAAATGGAAATGTTTCTGGCCGGAATTGCTTCGTGACTATTTTTTGGCCGACAAAAGCCTGCCGATTCTGGCTTTTTTTCGATCCGCTCGCCGGTGGGGAATGATTCCCCGAACAACTGCCTTATCCAGCTTTGAGATTAAAGTTTTGGCGTGCGCCTTCGCTTCGTCAAGATTAGCAGCCGCTTGACTCATCAGTTTTTTGTATAGGGTGTGGAGTTCAGAAAGCGTTGCTTGATTGGTGAGGCGCTTTTTAGCATCGCTCCGCATCCGTTTGATCGCAGCTTGTTGATTCGGCATTCGAAATTTCTCCCTTGAGAGCCGGTACTCTATCATAGGTCGAGACCCATGTCAAACCGATCACATCGCTTGAACTTGTTGAAGGAAAAACTCGGAAGATTGCCCCAAACGCCCGGCGTTTATTTGTTTAGGGGGGAAAGCGGTGAAATTCTATACGTTGGAAAAGCCGGCAACTTAAGGAAACGCGTTCACAGTTACTCGCGGGAACGTTCACACGCCCCGAAAATCTCGGTTCTGCTCGGCAGGATCTCGGATGTTGAGGTCATCGAAACACAAACTGAAGTAGACGCGCTCTTGCTGGAAGCCGAGCTGGTTCGAAAACATCGTCCCCGCTACAACACACAGCTGAAGGATGATAAAAGTTTTCCGCTGCTGAAAATTACCTCGGATCGGTTTCCGCGGTTAATCGTTACGCGCAACCAGAATGAGCGAAAAGCGGTTTATTACGGTCCCTATACGGATGCCAAGCTTTTGCGCGAAGCCGTACGAATCATCAACAGCTTATTCCCGATCAGAAAATGCCGGACGCTTCCGAAGCATGCCTGCCTGTATTATCACATCGGACAATGTATCGCGCCTTGCATTCAGCCTGAGGTGAAGACGCAATATGATTGGCTGATTAGCGAAATCAAATCTTTTTTGAAAGGAAGCAGCCGGAAGAGTTTGATTGAATATCTGAGTGACCGGATGAAAGAAGCCGCTTCGGAGTATCGCTTTGAAGACGCTCAATTTTTTAAGGATCAAATTGAGGCGCTGGGCTGGTTTCGGAAAAAGCGTTTCGATTTGAAACGGCCGGAAGGCGGGATTGGCCTGCGGGGAACTTTGGAGCTGAAGCAAAAACTTGAGATGGAACGCCTGCCCGAGAAAATCGTTTGTTTTGATGTTTCCAATATCCAGGGCGCTCAAGCGGTTGCCGCAAAAGTTTGTTTTTACCGGGAGCTTTCCAATACCTTAGAGTACCGGCGGTACCAAATCAAAACGGTGAAGGGAATCGATGATTATCAAATGATTCAGGAAGCACTCAGACGGATGGTCGTCGGCATTCGGGAAGGGCGGGAAGCAGCCCTGCCGGATTTGATCATGATCGACGGCGGGCGGGGGCATTTGAATGCCGCGAAAAAAATCTTGGATCAGGAGGATTGTCCGGAGGTGCAGTTGATTTCGATCGCAAAGCGTTTCGAATTAGTTTATACGTTGCAACGGAAAGATCCCGTTGTGTTTCCGCCCGGTTCCAGTGCGTTAAGATTATTGCAGAAAATTCGGGATGAAGCCCACCGCTTTGCGATCAATTATCACCGGCATCTCCGGCGGAGGAAATTAACCGAATCCATTTTGGATCAGATTGAAGGAATCGGTGAAAAGAGAAAGAAACGATTGCTCTCTTCTTTTCAATCGATTGACGAACTGCGCCAGACGCCCGTTGAGATTCTGGCGCGTTTGGAAGGGATGGATGAGCGAAGCGCCCGCCGCGTCCTTGATTTCTTGCGGTGACGTGTCCGGTTTGACACCGGGAGAGGTTACTGCTAAACTAACACTTTCATTTTTTCCTTAAGCCTAGTCAATAAAGAACTTAAAGAGAGATTCAGATGCAGGAACGGATTGAAACTTTAGGAAAATCGTTGGATCAGGTTCGCTCGAAGCTTAAAGAGATTCGGGGGTATCTTTGACCTCGACCAAAAGGAAAAGCAAATCGCCTCACTGAATGAGAAAATGTCCCAGCCCAATTTTTGGGACAAACCGGCCGAAGCACAAACCGTCATCGCACAACTCAAAACATTAAAACGTCTGATTGACCCCTGGCAGAAAGTAGATCAAGAAGCTCAGGAATTGCATGAATTGTTGAGCTTGATTGAGGCGGATGAACAATCGCTCGCCGAACTCGAAACTCATTTCAAAAAGGTTGAACACGAAGTCGAGCTCCTTGAGTTTCAAAGGCTTTTGTCCGATCCGTTGGATCCCAACGGTGCGATCATCAGCATCAACGCGGGGGCAGGGGGCACCGAGTCGTGCGACTGGGCTCAGATGTTAATGCGCATGTATCTGAGATGGGTGGAAGATCATCACTTCACCGTTCAAGTCGTGGATTTGCAGCCGGGGGAAGAAGCCGGAACAAAAAGTACGACTTTTTTCGTCCGGGGCCCGTACGCTTACGGCTATCTGAAAGCGGAACGGGGGGTCCACCGGCTGGTCCGGATCTCACCCTTTGATGCCAACAAAAGACGCCACACCTCTTTTGCGTCAGTGGACGTTGTGGCTGAAGTAGAGGAAGAAATCGACGTTCCGCTCAATGAAAGTGACCTTCGAATTGACACTTACCGCGCGGGAGGTGCGGGCGGGCAGCACGTCAACAAAACTTCAAGTGCGGTGCGCATTACCCATTTGCCGACCGGTCTTGTGGCGCAGTGTCAGAACGAACGCTCCCAGCATCAAAACAAGCAGGTCGCCATGAAAATTTTGAAAGCGCGGCTTTACGAAAAAAAACGGGCGGAGGAGGAGCAAAAATTGAAAGCCCAATACGGAGAAAAAAAAGAAATTGCCTGGGGTTCTCAAATTCGCTCTTACGTGTTTCACCCCTACACCATGGTGAAAGATCATCGGACCGGTTGTGAGACGTCGAATGACCAGGCCGTCATGGATGGCGCCATCGACCCCTTTATCGAAGCTTATTTAAAATTCCAAGCCAAAGAGCAGGCTAAGAGGACATAAATTTATGATTGGCAAAATTTTAAATAGCGGACTGGGTTTGGTTCGGAAATTGGTTGGGTCAAGGAATGATCGAATCCTGAAAGGCATGCAGCCGCTTGTTAAACAAATTAATTCACTCGAGCCGGGAATCAAAGCACTTTCGGATGAGGCACTGCGCGCAAAGACCGGTGAGTTTAAGCAGCGTTTAGCCTCGGGCACCGCACTTGATGAGTTGCTTCCCGAGGCATTTGCGGTGGTCCGGGAGGCGGGACGGCGGACCGTTCAGATGCGCCACTTCGATTGCCAATTAATCGGCGGAATTGTGCTCCACCGCGGCATGATTGCCGAAATGGCAACCGGCGAAGGAAAAACATTAGTTGCCACACTTCCCATTTATCTCAATGCTTTAACCGGCAAAGGCGTTCATTTGGTGACCGTGAACGATTATCTCGCAAAACGCGACCGGAATTGGATGGGGCCCATTTATGAATTCCTAGGTTTGACGGTCGGCGTCATTCAGCATGACATGCCTCCTCCCGAGCGGCAAGTCGCTTACCGATCGGATGTGACCTACGGCACCAATAATGAATTCGGTTTTGATTATCTCAGGGACAATATGGTTTCGGATGTCCGCGATCGGGTGCAGCGGAAACTGCATTATGCGATCGTGGACGAAGTGGACTCGATTTTGATTGACGAAGCCAGAACGCCGCTCATTATTTCCGGCCCCGCGGAAGAATCGACCGAAAAATATTATCAAATCGACCGGATCATCCCGAGATTGGAAAAAGAAAGCCATTATGAAGTTGATGAGAAAGCAAATACGGTCGCGTTAAAGGAGGAGGGGATTGTGCGGTGCGAAGCGTTGTTGGGGGTTCAGAATATTTACGAAAATACGCAGATCGATTTAATCCATCATATTAATCAGGCGCTCCGGGCACACGTTCTGTTTGAGCGGGATGTCGACTATATGGTCAAAGACGGACAGGTCGTGATTGTAGACGAATTTACGGGCCGGCTGATGCCGGGCCGGCGGTTTTCAGACGGACTTCACCAAGCTCTTGAGGCGAAGGAGAAGGTCAAGATCGAACGGGAAAACCAAACCTTGGCCACGATTACGTTTCAGAATTATTTCCGAATGTATGAAAAACTCGGCGGCATGACCGGAACGGCAGCCACCGAGGCGGCGGAGTTTGACAAGATTTACAAACTGGATGTTTTAGTGATTCCCACCAATCAACCCTGTATTCGCGCGGATTACTCGGACCGCATTTATCGGACCGAGAAAGAAAAATTTAAGGCCGTCACCGATGAAATTTCAGAACTTCACAAAGCAGGCAGGCCCGTTTTAGTCGGTACGATTTCGATCGAAAAGTCGGAACACTTAAGCCGCACCCTCGAACGACACGGGCTTCCGCATACGGTTTTAAACGCCAAATATCACGAGCGCGAAGCCGAAATCATCGCGCGCGCCGGTCAGGAAGGCGCGATTACGATTGCAACCAATATGGCAGGCCGCGGAACCGATATCGTTTTAGGTCCGACGGTTGCCGAGAAAGGCGGTTTGCACGTGCTCGGGACCGAACGCCATGAAGCACGCCGAATCGATAATCAGTTAAGAGGACGCTGCGGCCGTCAGGGCGACAAAGGTTCTTCCAGGTTCTATCTTTCCTTGGAGGATGATCTGATGCGGATTTTCGGATCCGATAAAATTTCAGGCCTGATGCAGCGGCTGGGCATGGAGGAAGGCCAGGAAATCGAGCATCCGCTGGTGACACGGGCCGTGGAAACCGCACAAAAGCGGGTGGAAGGCCGGAACTTTGAAATTAGGAAACACCTGCTTGAATACGATGACGTGATGAATCGGCAGCGCGAGATTATTTATGAGGAACGAAACCGCGTGCTTGAAAGTGAAAGCTTGACCGATCACGTGATCGAAATGATCGAAAATGTCGTCGACGAGTTGATTCTGCGTTTGATGAACCCCGAGCTTCGGGAAGAGGAGAGAAGTGAGGATAGTTTTAAAGCCGCGTTTCACGCCAAGTTTGGGATTGAATTGAAAGATGCCTTTTTTACGAAAAGCACTTTCGAAGATTGGCGTGAGGAGCTAACCGAGAAAGCCAAATCGGCGTATCGAGCCAGAGCCGAAAAATTCGGAGCCGAAAAGTTGCATTTTTTGGAGCGCTACTTGATGCTTCAAATGATAGATGCCAAGTGGAAAGAACATCTGCGGTCTATCGATGAATTGCGCGAAGGCATCCATTTGCGTGCTTACGGACAGGTGGATCCGCTGGTGGAGTATCAGCGGGAGTCTTTTGCCATGTTTGAACAGCTAACGGCATCGATTAAAGATGAAGTGGTTGAATTTTTGTTCAAAGTGCAGGCGGTTCGCGAGGAGAAAATGCAAACCGTCATGAATCCCAGCCGCCAGGAGTTTATTCACCCGGAAGCTACCCGGATGCCCGTGCAAGAGTCGGCTCCACAGAGGGAAATGAATTTTAGTGCAGGACCTGTTCGAGAGAGAGGTTTGGAAGAAGGACCCGTCCAACCCGTCCGGCGTAGTGAGCCAAAGGTCGGCCGAAATGACCCTTGTCCTTGCGGCAGCGGAAAGAAATATAAAAAATGTCACGGCGCTTAAGGGGTGTCTGGGAAATGATGCAGGGAGTTTGTTTCGCGCTTCTCATTTTTTTC